>NZ_DASVOB010000901.1:0-2918 GCF_036383575.1 Mucilaginibacter sp. | reverse complement strand
ATCACAGCCATACGCTTGCCCATAAACTGAATATCAAGGTGGGTTACTACAAAATCACCTTCCTGTATCGCCCTGATGATCGGCGATTTTACACCTTCGGGAGGTAACGGTAACGTTTTCAGGTAATTGATCATTTCGGTTATACCTGCCCTCCCCTGTTTAACGGTAGGATTATGTTGTTTATAATTTTCGACTATAAATTCGGGGATCATTTCTGCTTTGCGCTGCCCCACTATTTGCTTATAAAATGAAAGCACTTTTTGCTTATTGGTTATAGTATCCATATAAATACATGATTTGGCGGCCCGGGCGCTGCATATTAAAATGCAGCATAAGCCCAATGCCAATATTGGAGTAATTTTCATTACTGTTAAATAAAATTTAATTAGAAATTTTCAGACAATACAAAACACTACCGCAAACTGCAGCGTGTTACCGAACCTGTATAAACAGGCTGGGCCTTTAGGCGACCCTTGTTTTATATGTGGAGATAGTAATTATGAAGTGAAGATAGCGAAAGTTTGGAAATAAAAACCATCTCTGACATAATATCAAATGGAACAGGTAAAAACTATGTCATTGCGAGCGCAGCGCGGCAACCGCACGGAAGCATAGCCGCTCTGCATAGTATGCGATTGCCACGCTGCGCTCGCAATGACATGTTGTACTTTAAAACACCCTGATCACCTGCCCTGTAATAGCGCCGAGCACACTTTTAACGTAAGCATTTGCCACCTTGTCCATAGCTACGGGAGCGTGGCCGGGGAAATATTCAAAATAGCCGGGCGAATCTTCAACCACGCCGGGACTGATGGCATTGATCCTCACGCTATTTTCCAGTTCAATGGCCGCGGCAAGCACAAAAGCGTTTAACCCACCGTTGATAGTTCCAAGGTTAGCGCCATTGATCACAGGATCTTCAGACAGGATCCCCGATGTAAGCGTGAACGAACCTTTGGCATTAATATAATGCTGACCGATCAGTACCAGGTTCACCTGGCCCAGTAGTTTGCTTTCAATACCTTTTTTAAAATCAGCAGGTGTTGTGCTGGTCAACGGGCCAAAATGCCCGGAGCCTGTAGTACTCACGAGGGCATCAAAAGGGCCAACCTGTTTGTAAAATGCTTCTATTGATTCGGGAGAGGTAATATCCAACTGAAAATCGCCGCTTTTTGAGCCGGCAGTAATGATCTCATGTTTACCCTGAAGTGCTTCAGTAACCTTTTTGCCGATGGTGCCGGTAGCTCCTATTATAATTATTTTCATAGCTTTTGTTTTTATACAAGTTTAATGTAACAACTTATCATACACATCACAAAAAAGTAAAAGAATATGAGCGCTATAACCCGCTTCGTTCGTTATTTTGTAAAATAGAATTAGCTTTGTTTCCAATATCCAATTATATAAATGACTAAAAATACCGAGCTTTCAACTGTTCCAAGTTTCATTCGCAATACCGTTGCCAATATCCATCCCTTAGAGTATACTTTCCTGCTCCATAAAGTTAAAGATACCTGGGTTGAGATCAGTTATGGCGAAGCGTTAGAAAAAATAGATGCTATTTCGGCCTGGTTCCTGCATATCGGTATCAGGAAAGGCGACAGGCTTTCGCTGATCATCGAAAACGGGCCCAATTATGTTTATTACGATCAGGCCCTGCAACAGATTGGCGCGGTTAACACCTCTATATATCCCACCCTTACCGAAAACGAGATCGAATATATCCTGAACGATTCGGGAGCACGCACCATCATATGCGGTAACCCATTCTTATTCAGGAAAGTTTTAAAAGTGGCAAACAGCTGCCCGGAACTGATCCGCCTGATCCCTGCATTTGATGACTTTGAAAAATTCAGTGATAAAGTAAGTTTAAATGCCGGTGTTGTTAGCTTTGAACAGGTAATTGCCGAAGGCCGAACATTGGTTGAGCAATATCGCCACGCTATCAACGCGGCGCGCGAAGCCATCCTAACAACAGATACTTCGTGCCTTATTTATACATCAGGCACCACAGGTGTACCAAAAGGGGTTGTATTAACGCATCATAACCTTACACAGAACACGATCAACAGTCTCATTCAGATCCCGTTTGTTGAAAAAACAGATAGGTTTCTGTCATTCCTACCGTTGTCGCATGTATTTGAACGCACCATTTACCATATAGCTATTTACCAGGGATCACAAATTGCCTTTGCTCAAAGTCTTGAACTGCTGGCCAAAAACATGGCCGAGGTTAAGCCTACTATACTTTGCTGCGTACCACGCTTACTGGAACGTATCCATGATAAAGCTATTAAAAGCGGCACATCAGCCGGTGGCCTTAAAACCAAGATCTTCCTTTGGGCATTTGAGATCGGCAAAAAAGTGCGCCTGGTACAGGAAGCCGGTAAATCGCCTAATGTTGTTCTGAAAGCGCAGCATGGTATTGCTGAAAAGCTGGTATTCAGCAAGATCAAAGAAAAAACCGGCGGACAGCTGAAATTCATGGTATCCGGCGGTGGTGCCTTGCCTAAAAATATCGGTGAATTTTTTGGAGATCTGGGCATCGTCATTTTAGAGGGTTTTGGTTTGACTGAAACATCGCCGGTAATGGCTGTTACTGAGCGCCACAGGGTAATTTATGGTACCGTTGGCCGCATTATTCCCGGTATTGAAGTGGCTATCCAAAATGTGGATACCAAACAGATCTATAGCATCCAAACACACGACAACTTTAAAGAAGATACCCTTACCGAAGAGGGCGAAATCATTGTTCGCGGGCATTGCGTAATGAAAGGCTACTGGAACAAGCCCGAAGAAACCGCTACTGTTATCGACTCGCACGGCTGGTTCCATACCGGCGATATCGGCAGGTTTTTCCACGGTAACCTGCAGATCACCGATCGTCTTAAAAACATGCTGGTTAATGCTTACGGTAA
>NZ_DASVOB010000900.1:0-11107 GCF_036383575.1 Mucilaginibacter sp. | reverse complement strand
AGCATAACCCAACGCCGCAACACCACGAGGAACTATAGATACCTTAACCAAGGGATCAGCATGTTCCAGGAACCAGCCTGCAATAGCGTGACCAGCTTCGTGGTAAGCAACAATGCGTTTTTCTTCGGGAGAGATGATCTTGTTCTTTTTCTCCAAACCGCCGATAACGCGGTCGATTGCATCCTGGAAATCGGTCATATCAACCGACTCTTTATTTTTACGGGCGGCAATCAGCGCGGCCTCGTTACAAACGTTAGCAATTTCGGCACCTGCAAAACCCGGAGTTTGTGCCGATAATTTTTTGGCATCAACACCGTCAGATAATTTGATAGGTTTCAAGTGAACTTTAAAGATCTGCTCACGACCGATCAGATCCGGTTTATCGATAGATACCTGCCTGTCGAAACGTCCCGGACGCAATAACGCTGAATCCAGTACATCCGGACGGTTAGTTGCAGCTAAGATGATGATACCCGAATCGGTACCGAAACCATCCATTTCAACCAGTAACTGGTTCAGGGTGTTTTCGCGCTCATCATTACCGCCTACTATATTGTTTTTACCACGGGCACGGCCGATAGCATCAATCTCATCGATAAAGATGATACAAGGTGCTTTGTCTTTTGCCTGGCGGAACAGATCACGTACACGTGATGCACCTACACCAACAAACATCTCCACAAAGTCAGACCCTGATAGAGAGAAGAAAGGCACCTGCGCCTCGCCGGCAACAGCTTTGGCAAGCAATGTTTTACCAGTACCAGGCGAACCTACAAGCAGCGCGCCTTTAGGGATTTTACCACCCAGGTTGGTATATTTCTTAGGATTTTTCAGGAAATCCACAATCTCCATTACCTCTTGCTTGGCTTCTTCCAAACCGGCAACGTCATTAAATGTAACGGTTACCTGGGCTTCTTTATCAAACAGGGTTGCTTTTGATTTACCAATGTTAAAGATCTGGCCGCCCGGACCACCGCCCGAACCACCGCTCATGCGGCGCATGATAAAGATCCATACACCGGCAAACAATATCACCATGATAACGCCCTGTACCAGCCAGTTTGATAACAGGCTTTCATGGCCCTGCTCAAATTGCAGTGATACTTTTTGATCATCAGGTACATCTTTCTGTGCATCGGCAATTGATTTTTTCAGGCTCTCGTAAGAAGCATCTGTAAAAGTAAACTGCGGGCCGCTGCTGGTATTACTTGTATTAAAAAAGTTTTTGTCTTTAGATACGTTGCTGGCAAAATATGGCTTTGACAAGCTTTGTTGTTTAATGTAAACATCTGCCATTACCAGATCGCCGCTTTTATAAGCTACGATTTTTTGAACATC
Organism: Mucilaginibacter sp.; assembly: GCF_036383575.1. Lineage (GTDB taxonomy): Bacteria > Bacteroidota > Bacteroidia > Sphingobacteriales > Sphingobacteriaceae > Mucilaginibacter. Next base: position 9,769 of record NZ_DASVOB010000900.1, on the reverse strand, counting down.
ATTGGTACGAAGCATGTTTGCCTCAAACTCCTGAAAAGTAACCGGTTTGCCAGATCCGCCGTTCAACAAGGCAGGAATCAGTAAAAAAGCCAGGATAACAATACCATATAACCACATGATATTGAATTTAGGCGGCTTTGGTGAGGGCTTCTTGTTCACAATTTTTCGGATAGGTCTTGGATTTTCTGATTTAGAATCTTTAATATCTTTCATTTCTTTTAACGAGCTCAAACTTACAATCTATAATTTAAATTTTACGCGGTAACAGTAAGACTATGCGTTGAGCCTTTTTGTGACGGTTGTTTATGCACTTTTATAATATTTAATATCGGCATCTCCCCACAAATCCTCCACTCCATAAAACTCACGTTTATCGGTCCTGAAAACATGAATCACAACATCCACATAATCAAGCAGGATCCACTCGCCATACTCAAGACCCTCTTTGCGCCAGGGCTCGATTTGGGTGGCTTTGAAAATTTCATCCTCAATGCTATTTGCTATAGCTTTTACCTGTGTCGACGAATCAGCATGGCAGATCACGAAATAATCTGATACCGAACTGAATATATTACGAAGGTCTAACCTTATAATATCATTGCCTTTTTTCTCCTGGATACCATGTATTGCCAGCTCTGAAATATAGGCAGATTCACTTAACACTTTGTTTTTTACCATCAAAAAGAATTAGTTTTGAACGTTTTTGAGTATAAAATTATTACACCTTGCAAAATAACATATTTTCAGGATTATTTGTTGGTCAAAATTTGGTAACAATTAAACAAGTTGACTCAACAAATAGTTTTCTTAAAAATCTATTGTCAAATTCCAAGCCAGTACCCGAAGGTACGGTCATTATGGCAGAAGAGCAATACGCCGGTCGTGGCCAGCAGCAAAATACCTGGCATAGCGAACCTGGAAAAAATCTTACTTTCAGCCTTTTATTAAAGCCCCATTTTTTATCCGTTGGCGATCAGTTTGATCTGAACCGCGCAGCGAGCTTAGGGGTATATGATGCCTTGCACCCTATTTTGGGCGATCAGTTAAAAATCAAATGGCCTAATGATATTTATTACGGTGACAGGAAACTTGGCGGCATGCTCATTGAAAATACCATACAGGGTACGCAGCTCAAAGACTCGGTTATTGGCATAGGATTGAACATAAACCAGGAAAATTTCCCGTCCGGCGCATCAAATGCCACTTCTGTCAAACAAATCTTACAAAAGGATTATGATTTAACCCTGTTATTATCGGAAATTTGCAAATACATTGAGGTATACTACCTTAAATTAAAGGCCGGGCAAATTGATTTTGTAAGGAACGCTTATTTAAGTCGACTATACTGGTTAAACGAGGTTAAAAACTTTGAGTCAAACGATGGAGTTTTCAATGGCACTGTAAAAAACGTACTGCCAAATGGCTTGCTGGTAATTGAAGATACTAATGGCAGGCAACTGGAGTTTAACCTTAAGGAATTGAAATTTTTAAACAAATAATAAAAACTACAAAACACAAATGAAGAAACTATTGGTATTGGTAACCGCGCTAATCATCAGCGCCGGCGCTTACGCCCAGATCGAATCGCCGGTAAGGTGGTCGTACGCGGCAAAAAAGGTAAATGACAAAGAAGCTGTGGTATTTTTGAAAGCAACCATACAAAACGGCTGGCACATTTATTCACAAACCGTAAAAGACGGCGGCCCAATAAAAACCTCATTTGATTTTACCCCGTCAAAATTATATGCCGCTGTTGGCAAAACTACCGAGCCAACTCCTGTAACCAAATACGAAAAATCATTCAGCATGAATGTAAGTTATTTTGAAAAGGAAGTTGTTTTTAGCCAAAAGATCAGTTTAAAATCGCCCAAAGCAACAGCAGTTACAGGTAAATTAACCTACATGACCTGTAACGATATGAAATGCCTGCCACCAGAAGATGTTGATTTCACTATCCCTTTAGGTAAATAATTCAGCACCCCTTAACAGTCATGAAATTATTAAATAAAGGTGCTTCCCTGCGCGCCGGGCTTATCACATTAATTACCCTGATCATTCTTAACATAGCCGGAGCAAACCCGGTTTATGCTGTGCAAAAAAAAGCTGCCGATACTACAGTATCAGCAGCCGATGTTACATTTACTGATATCCCCACTGCTGCTGATAGCGTAGCCATCAGGAAAAAGCATGCCGATTCGGTAAAAAAGGCAGAAGCGGCTAAGGTTACCAAAACAACTGCCAGTGCTTCAAAAACAGCAGAAAAGCCAAAATCCCTTTGGCAGATCTTTATTGAAGGACTGTTAGGCGGTTTCACCGCGGTAATTTTGCCTTGTATCTATCCATTGCTGCCTTTAACAGTGAGCTTTTTTACTAAAAAAAGTGGCAGCAAGAGCAAAGCTGTTATGCAATCGCTTATTTACGGCGTATCGATCATCGTAATTTATGTTACGTTAGGCTTGTTGATCTCTATCATTTTCGGATCGGACGCGCTTAACGAACTGGCCACAAACGGCATATTTAATATTTTCTTCTTTTTACTGCTCATTGTGTTTGGTATTTCCTTTTTGGGTGCCTTTGAAATTGTGCTGCCAAGTAAGCTGGCCAATAAGCTGGATGAAAATTCGGATAAAGGCGGTCTTGCAGGCATATTTTTCATGGCAGCAACACTTGTTGTGGTTTCATTCTCTTGTACCGGTCCTATTATAGGTACACTGCTGGTAGATGCCGCGTCAAAAGGCGACCGCCTTGGCCCCGCAATGGGCATGTTCGGTTTTTCGCTGGCCCTGGCTTTACCGTTTACGATATTCGCTTTATTTCCTTCGGCACTGAAAACACTACCTAAATCAGGAGGGTGGTTGAACAGCGTTAAAGTTGTACTGGGTTTCCTTGAGCTTGCCTTTGCATTGAAATTTTTATCAAATGTGGATCTGGCTTACCACTGGAACTGGTTTGATCGCGAGATATTTTTATCGCTATGGATAGCCATTGGTTTGATGATCGGGCTTTACCTGATCGGCAAGATCAAATTCTCGCATGACAGTGATGTAAAGCACCTTACTATCCCGCGTACCTTCCTGGCTATAATTGTATTTGCATTTGTTATTTACATGATCCCGGGCTTATGGGGCGCACCTTTAAAATCAATCAGCGCGTTTTTACCTCCTGAGGCTACACAGGATTTTAACCTTTCAAGTATTCCGGATGGTTCTGGATCAGCAACAGCTCCGTCGGCGGCTGTACCTGCAAGCATTGGCGAACGCAAATATGCCGCGAACTACATCCGTATTAAAACCAAGGGACTGGATGCCTGGTATGATTATGACCAGGCGCTACAGGTTTCAAAAGCCCTGCATAAACCGATACTAATTGACTTTACCGGCTTTAACTGTGTTAACTGCCGTAAAATGGAAGCAAACGTATGGTCGGATCCGCAGGTGTTTAGCCGCATTAAAAATGATTTTGTGCTGCTTCAACTCGTTGTTGATGACAAAGCAGAGCTACCTGCTGCAGAACATTTTGTATCAGATTACAGTGGCAAAAAGATCACCACACTTGGCGGTAAATGGAGCAATTTGGAGGCACAGCGCTTCAATTCAAATTCGCAACCATTATATGTGATGCTTGACAGCGATGGCAACTTACTGAAGGATCCTTCGGGAGCTGAAATACCAACATCGCCGGCTAATTATGACATAGCCAGCTACCTTAAATTTTTAGACAGTGGCATAGCCGCTTACAAAAAATAGAGACCGGGTTAAAAAAATAAGTGTAAATTCGCGCAAAATTCAAATTCCGCGTTTTATTGGTTAGCGGGGTTTAAATTGATAACAATATTTACAACCCTAATTAGTTATGAATAGGTTAGCCTGTTTATAACCAAAACAAAAAAATGACTCAGATCAAAAATATCGGCGTTTTTACTTCAGGTGGTGATGCACCGGGGATGAATGCTGCCATAAGGGCGGTTGTACGTACTGCCATGTATTACGGAATTGAGGTTACGGGCATCCGCCGTGGTTATGACGGTATGGGCAAAGGCGAATTTGTTACCATGAACCGTAAATCGGTTTCAAATATTATACAACGCGGTGGTACTATCCTTAAAACCGCAAGGTGCGATGATTTCAGAACACCAGAAGGCCGTAAAAATGCTTATGAACAACTGGTAAATAATAAGGTTGATGCATTGGTAGCCATTGGCGGCGATGGTACGTTCACCGGCGCTAAGGTTTTTGGCAGCGAGTATGACATCCCGGTTGTTGGCCTGCCAGGTACAATTGATAATGACCTTGTAGGTACCGACTTTACCATTGGTTATGATACCGCTATTAACACTGTTGTTGATGCTGTTGACAAGATCAGGGATACTGCCGAATCACATGACCGTTTATTTATTGTAGAAGTAATGGGCCGCGACTCAGGCCTGATCGCTTTACGTACCGGTATCGCAACCGGAGCCGAAGCTATCCTGATCCCCGAAAGCAAAACCGGACTTGAAGGTTTATTTAACCGCCTTGAGTTTGGCCGTAAAGATAAAACCTCGCGTATAGTAATTGTTGCCGAAGGTGACGATACTGCGGGCGGAGCTTTTGAGGTTGGTCGTTTGGTACAGGAAAAGTACCCTAACTATGATACCCGTATTTCTATTTTAGGCCACATACAACGTGGCGGTGCACCAAGCTGCATGGACAGGGTACTGGCAAGCCGCGTTGGCGCTGCTGCTGTTGAAGCTTTAAGAGATGGGCACCGTAACGAAATGATAGGCCTTATCAATGGCGAAATTGCTTATACTCCGTTTGAGCATGCCATTAAACACCACCAGGGCATCGATCCAAACATGATCAAACTTGTTGAAATGCTTTCTATGTAATTTCGGCTAAAACGATAAATAAAAGAGCCCGTACTAATTAGTGCGGGCTCTTTTATTTGGCATAGTGCTGTCAACAACAAGCCTTATGGCCGCGTCAATCTCGGCACTTACGGTAAACAGGTGCGCTATGATCTCCTCATTTTCGGGGTTATAGAAATCTTCGTGGTCCATTAAGCTGATAAGCCCCAGCATACTTGCCACCGGCCGGCGCAATTCATGCGAGCTTAAAGAGGCTATGTTTTTTAAACGCTCGTTTTGGTCAACAAGCTCCTTTTGTATTTTAAGCCTGTCAGTAATATTATGGCCAAAGCAACCTGCACCTATAATATCGCCGGTTGCTGTATAAATAGGGTTAAAGCTAACTTCAAAATATAAACTGCGCCCATTCATCGGGTCGATGCTTTCACTGACAATTGAGTAACGTTCGCCATTTAAGGCGCGATTGTAATAAACAGTCCAATCGTCAATTATTTGCTTGCTAAAACCGCTATCTTCATAGGAGGACTGCCCTTTACAAGGCATTACACCTGTTAAATAAGTTACTTGCTCAACGTAAGCCTGGTTCATATACATATACCGAAGTTCCCGGTCAACCGACCAGATATGGTCCCGGGTATTATTGATCAATGCCTCGAGGCTGTCTTTTATTTGCAAAGCTTCTTCGCGCATTTGCATTTGAGGTGTAATATCCCTGCCTATGCCCTGTACTTCAACCACCGATCCATCATCGTCAGTTATGGAAACAAATTCCCATTCGGTATCATGAAGGCTCCCATCCTTAGCAGGCTTTTTATGAACAAGCCTGACGATCTTGCCCGGATTATTAACACAATTCATAAAAGCCTCTTCACAAAGATGCGCCTCCTGCGGGATCGTGGTTTTTGAAAAATGGTGCCCTATTATTTCAGCCTCATCATAACCAAAGGTTTTTAAAAACCGGCGGTTAACAAAGCTAAATTTACCATTGATATCTATCCTGATCAGGAAATTGGTTTGCGAGTCAATAAGCGAGTTAAGAAACTGCTCGCGCGGCCCGGGTTTATCAAAAGGGGCAGGGGCCGAAATAACAGCCGGGGTAGTACTGATACTACATAATATGATTTTATGGCCGGTAAGCCCGTCAATAGCAAGCGTCCTGTTTTCTGTTAGCTGTTTCTGACTGGCCTCAAGGCGATAAGTGATTTGAATAGATCCGTTCAAGGCAAGCCCTTCCGTAAGCTGCTTTACCTCGGCAATCACTTCAGGGTTTACCAACCCGCTCAAAAAATCAACATTTTGATGAAGATGATCAATCCCCACATCAAAAAGGCTATAAAAGCTTTCGGTTACAAACAGACACTTCTGTTCATCAATATCAAAAACAATGGTACAATTTCCGTTTGCAGCCGGGTTTGGGTTAAACATGTAACAAGCAGTGAATACTTAAAGGTATAGCTATTTATATGATAAACAAATAACTACAATAATTTAGCAGCAACATCCTGCCAGGTGTTTACCCGCTCATAATCCGTAAGCAGCATGTTGTGAGGAGAGGTATAGAGTATCTTCCGGCCGTTAAATGTGGCGAAATTTTTAATTCGGTCGTCAATCATGATATCTACATCCAGGATCTTGTGCCCGCAAAAAATAATGTTTGTCCACGAAATAAAAGGAAAATGCTCTTCAAGCCATTCCTGCTTATCTTCTAAAGAATATTTAAATTCCATAGCTGCCGATGCTATGTATACATCATATTTTTCATGCAGGGCTTTCACCACTTCCTGTGCATCGGGCATTACAGGGATATCCCTGAAAAAACCGCGCTCATTGATATAAACCCGCAGGGTTTCGCTCAGGTGCGGCGGTAAGATCTCCCTGAACTCCTTACCTTCCATATTGCCGAGGCTTATTTCTTCATTATGCCTTTCTTGATACATGCTGATGAATTTGCCAATAGTATCGGCAATAACTTCATCCATATCAATAGCTATCCGTGTTTTTCTGTTGATGCTCATGGCAGGTAAGTTCCGATTTTTTTAAATTACTGCAATGTTAAGTTTTAAAAAAGCACCTGAAACCGACAATTAATTAACCACTCACCTGATCAACTCAATCAACCACTCACTTAAAAGATAAATAATTAATTATCAGCTATTTTAAATTGCAATAAAAATTAATACCTTTGCATCCCCGCAGAAAGAACTCCGGGGATAATGTTGAATACATAAAAATTTACAATGGCAACTAAGATCAGACTACAAAGACACGGTAAAAAAGGCAAACCTTTTTATTACATCGTGGTAGCAGACTCACGCGCTCCACGTGATGGACGCTTCATTGAGCGTTTAGGTTCATACAACCCAAACACAAATCCAGCAACTATTGACATCAATTTCGACAAAACTTTAGATTGGGTTAACAACGGTGCCCAGCCTACAGATACTTGTCGTGCAATCCTTTCATACAAAGGTGTGCTTTACAAAAAACACTTACAAGGTGGTGTTAAAAAAGGTGCTTTAACCGAAGAGCAACTGGAAACCAAATTTGCTGAGTGGCTTGACCAAAAAGACAGCAAAATCACCGGTAAAAAAACCAGCCTTAACGTTGCTAAAGACGAAGCCCGCAAAGCTGCTTTAGCTGCTGAAGCTAAAAAGAGCGAAGAAAAAGCTGCTGCTATTGCTGCTAAAAACGCTCCTGTTGCCGAAGAAACTGAAGCTCCTGCAGAAGATGCAGCAACTGAAGAAGCTGAAAGCGCAGAATAATTATTTGATTAAGCGTACAGAACGCAAGAAAACATTTTATCTTGAATCTTTACGTTTGATTTCTTAAATCCGAATAATGGCGAGGCAAACAGCTTCGCCATTATTGTTTAACTCATTTTATATGAAAGCTGAAGATCATTTCAGGATAGGTACAGTTTTAAAAACCAAAGGCCTGAAAGGCGAATTGCAGATCTACGTTGATTTTGATGGTATTGAAGATATCAAGTTCAATGCCCTATTTATCGATATCGCCGGGAAGATGATCCCTTACTTTGTATCATCTATCAAATACCTGCAAAAAAACAACGCCTACCTTAACCTGGAAGATGTTGATACCATTGAAAAAGCATCGGTACTGGCTAAACGCGATATCTATCTGCCCATTAAGCTAAAACCCAAAAAGAGAAAAGCCGAATTTACATTGAATGATGTAGAAGGCTTTATTGCGATAGATGAAACCCACGGCGAACTGGGCGAGATCATAACCGTACAGGAATACCCTCAGCAATTGATTGCTACCGTGCAGTACAAAAACAAAGAGGTACTTTTCCCGCTCAACTTAGAGATCATTAAAGGTATCGATGTTGAAGGTGGCGAGATCTATATTGATCTGCCGGAAGGATTGCTCGATATTTATCTGGAAGGTTAGTTGTTTCAGATACAAGAATTCAGAATAAAGAAACAAGATTTTTGAATCCAATGCCCGTGTCCCCACGGGCATTTTTTATTGGATAGATTTCAAAAAATATTTTGTCAAATATATTTGACATTTGTAAAGTTTGTTTTACTTTTGGTAAGCCAAACTTTACAATTATGAAATCACGATTCTTATTTCCGTCAAAAGCCCGGTTCCTGGGGCTGTTTTTATTTTTAGCAGGAATTGCTTTTTTTATTTATTCGCAGAACAGCTCAAAGGAGATCTTTGTATGGCACAGTTTCTCAACTGGAAACAGTTCCTGGGGAGCTTCCAGGGATGAATCCTTTGATGATGAAATTCAACTGTTCCTGATATTATCCGGTTTAATTTTATTAGCGTTTTCGAAAGAAGCCGTAGAAGACGAACATATAGTACAGCTTCGTTCCGATTCGTTACAGTGGGCTGTATATGTTAACTATGTGGTTTTCGCGGTAACTATCTTCGCTGCATACGGACTCAACTTCCTGATGTTCACGATGTATAATGTATTAACCCTACTGGTGTTTTTTATCGTCCGTTTCAGGTGGAAGATGTTTTTATTAAACAGAGGTTTAACAACAGAGGTTAAAGGAGCAACGCAATCATGAAATCACGTTTTTTATTCCCGCACTGGTTCAGGTACCTGGGGTTGGCCCTTTTCCTGATCCATATCCCTATTGTGATGTTTAAAAAAGAAATGGGCTTCAACATGCACGATGAACCCGTAAGCGACCACCTATTTAACAGCCATCATATCTTTTTCATGACCACAACGCTGCTCATGGCTATAGGCCTGTTCTTTATCGCCTTCGCTAAAGAACGCATTGAAGACGAACAGATTTTTAAACTCCGTCTTGATTCCCTGCAATGGGCTATTTATGTAAATTATATACTTTTGGTGGTGAGTTTAATATTAAGTAAAGACACCGAACACATTTTGTTTTTAAATTTATTGGTACCGCTTGTGTTTTTCATCGTTCGTTTCAGGTGGAAGATTTTTCAGAACAACCGCCTCATCAATAAGGAAGAGGGGCAGGCATGAAAAATAACATCAGGGTTGAACGCGCCATCAAGAACATCACCCAGGCCGAGCTGGCAGAGCTTATCGGGGTATCGCGGCAAACCATCAATACTATTGAAAGTAACCGGTATGTCCCATCTACCGTGCTGGCTTTAAAAATAGCCCGCGTATTTGGCAAACCTGTTGAAGATATTTTTTCGTTAGACAACGAGGACTAACCAAACCAATATAACCATGGCAACAAAACCAACTTTCGCGCCGCAGTTAGCCATTCCGCATGGTGTAACCGATATCAGCTTTTACATTAAAGCTTTAGGCGCGGTCGAGCTCAGGCGTTTCAGCAATGATGACGGCAGCATCCATGTGTCCGAACTATCGGTAGATGGCACTCTATTCCACCTGCATGAGGAAACGGAGCGAACCGCTGTACTTTGCCCGGATACCGTAAAGGCCACCAGTGT
>NZ_DASVOB010000899.1:0-22882 GCF_036383575.1 Mucilaginibacter sp. | reverse complement strand
CGTCGGGGGAAGCCAGCGGATCGGCAATGTTTGGGTTCGACAGGCCGGTTGCCGGGTACCATTTGTATGATGTGCCCCCTGTTGCATGAAGTTGGATCTTGTCACCCTTACAAACCGTGCGATTGTCCCCGGCATTAGCAACGATGGGAGCATTGACGCTTACCGTAACCTCAGGCGCGATGCTTGAACATCCGTTTTTAAACACTGTAACATGATATTGGCCGGCCATTGTGGCAATGGCATTGCTGATCACAGGATTTTGTTGGGCTGATGTAAAACCATTGGGCCCCGTCCAGCTATAGCTATCGCCTGTAGATGCGGTAAGATAGATGTTTTCGCCGGGACAAACTGGTGAACTGGCTGTTGCGGTTACCGGTTCGGGATTGATGATATTGAGGGTTACAGCTGATGAAATTAACCGGCATTGTGCCGAGGCAATGTTGCCCGCTTGTGCTACCAGCGTTCTGTATTGATAGCTGCCTGCAATTGCCGGCTGATGAAGCGGATAGGAGGCCGATGTAGCACCCGGAATATTAATCCATCCGTTTGGGGTATTTATCTGCCATCGGTAAACGGGGTTGGCATAGGGAAGAGCAGCAGCGGACGCTATGTTTAAATTGTATACCTCGTTACCTTCAGCGCAGCCTTTTGCGGTATAAATTGTTTTATCATTATTAAAATATGCGGTTAAGGCCGGGCCGTAGGGGTGTAGTGAAATATCATCCAGCGCTACATCATTTCCGTAACCGCCGCTTGCATTGTTGGTCATTTTGATGGTTACGTCGCCACCGGTTGGCGGGGTGTCGAAGATAATATTATATTCAAGCCAGCCTAAGCCGTTATTGATAGGGCCGGTATGGTTTGTTTTGGTTTCGAGCGATGTAGTTACCGAAAAGGTGATATCAGGTTTGATGCCACCTTGTTTCATTAGGTTCAATACATAAACGCTGAAGCGGTAGGTGGTGCCTGGGCATAGTGTTTTAACGGTTCTTTTATAAAACTCATCAATGGTGTTGGTGGCATCTACGATCATCATGTAGCCATTGGATTGCCCCGGTGTATGATTACCTGTTTGAAGCCAGGATTCCGGGTACATCCCCGCCGTTGAATTGGCAATGGTGTAGCTGCCTTCACCCGGTTGTGATGGTATGTAATTATAGGTAGTAGAAAAATCGCCATCGTTAATTTTCGGACCTATTTGGGACGTTCCCGACCCAAAGTCTTCAATTAATACAGGCTCCCCCTCCTGCGCTTTTAGGCGCAGGGTGAACTGTGGCAATAGGAATCCCATCGCCAGTAAAGTGATAAATTTCATGTGTTTTTACGCATGTCGGCAAGACTTGCAACGCGCTCGCGTATCTTGCTTAAAAGTTTAATCAAAGCGGCCGGGGGACAGCCGGTATTGATATAAACTCGGGTTAATGTTGTGTTTTTTAGGGGGAGGTTGCAAAAGCAAAGCCACGCCGGCGGCTTAACCATGCCCAAAACGAGGGGGAGTAAAGTTGTGAAAAGTGAGAAAGTGAAAATGCGGCAGGTGGTAAAAATAAAAATTGTAAAAAGTACACTAAGTTGCTGTTTTATACTTTTTTGAAAATTGACGTAACGAAATATGCAGCACAGGTTGTAAAATAGGCTGCACTAAAAATGTATTTCAATGGCCTGATTTTTGTTAAGCAGATGGAGGGGGTTTTTGGTGGTGTTGTTGCTTATTTTCTACCATGCGTCTCGTTATGGGGAAATAGGTCTACAGTTTTGAGTTTCTTTGTTCAATACAAACTCTATTCCTATTAGCTCTTCGCTTAAGTTTTAATTAAATGAACAACTTGAACAGGTTGCATATTAAAAGCACAAAAAGAACGGAATGAACAGATGAGGATTTATAAGCGCCGGGGAGACGTAAACAAGGTGTTTAAAGACTTACGAAGTTTTCAAAACTTCGTAAGTCTGAGCGGTTTCAAATGAGGTTTATTGCTTAATCGAAAGATATAATACAGCGGCTATAGAAGCGCCAACCAAGGGGGCTACCACGGGGATCCAGGCATAAGCCCAATCGCTGGTGCCTTTACCTTTTATCGGTAACAACATATGCATAAACCGTGGGCCCAAATCACGGGCAGGGTTGATAGCATAGCCAGTTGTGCCGCCTAATGATAGTCCTATCACCCAAACCAATAACGCAACCGGGATTGCACCAATAGAACCAAGACCGATAGGGGTTTTAGCGGGCGTAATTTCCGCGCCTGCAATGTAGAAGATAGTAAACAGCAGTACAAAAGCACCGATCACTTCACTGGCAATGTTTGATACGTAATTACGCACAGCAGGGCCTGTGCAAAATACGGCCAGTATGGAGGCGGGGTCATTTGTGCGCTTAAAATGGTCGTAATACATTATCCATACTAAAAATGCACCAAGGCAGGCGCCTGCAAACTGAGCAATAATGTAGGGCATAACGTTTGCCCAGGCAAACTTGCCCGCAATGGCAAGCGCTATAGTCACGGCTGGATTAAGATGTGCCCCGCTATATGGCCCGGCAACAACCACTCCTACAAAAACCGCCAGGCCCCAGGCGGTGGTAATTACTATCCAACCGCCGTTATTTCCTTTGGTATCTTTTAAAACAACGTTGGCTACTACGCCATCGCCTAATAATATCATGAGCATGGTGCCTATCAATTCGGCTACAAATGGAGACATGTTGAAATATTTAAAAGGTGGATATTAAATAACTGTTACAGGATGCCCGGAGTTCGACCAGCATTGGGCCGTGCTTACCGCGCGTTGCCAGCCCGCTATGCCGGTTTTTACTTCATCAAGGTCGTCGCCCGGCTTAAACTCAGCCTCGGCTGCCCATAATTGTTGGATCTCAGCTATATGTTTCCAATAACCTACGGCCAATCCGGCCATATAGGCTACGCCGAGCGCCGTTGTTTCGGTAACTTTAGGTCTTATAACCTTGCAGTTTAATACGTCTGATTGAAACTGCATGAGCAGGTTATTGGCCGTTGCGCCGCCATCTACACGTAATTCTTTTATCTCCATGCCGGCATCGGCTTCCATTGCTTTCAATACATCCATAGTTTGGTAAGCAATTGACGCAAGTGCTGCCCTTGAAATGTGGGCTGCTGTAGCCCCGCGGGTTAATCCAACTATAGCCCCACGAACTTCCGGGTCCCAGTACGGGGCACCCAGTCCTGCAAATGCCGGTACAAAGTAAACGCCAGCGGTATCTTTTACTGATGTTGCCAGTTTTTCAACATCTGCTGATGTCTTGATAATGCCCAGACCATCGCGCAGCCATTGTACTACTGCGCCGCCTATAAAAATACTGCCTTCAAAGGCATAGGTTATTTCTCCGTTTATTTTCCAGGCAATGGTGGTAAGCAGGTTGTTTTTTGATTTGATAAACTCATGCCCGATATTCATCAGCATAAAACAGCCGGTACCATAGGTGTTTTTAACCATGGCTTTATCAATGCACATCTGCCCGAACAAGGCCGCATGCTGATCGCCGGCTATTCCTGCAATCGGGATTCTTTGCGCAAATATGTTATTGGCAGTATGGCCGTATAATTCGCTCGATTGTTTTACTTCTGGCAATATACTTTTGGGGATATTGAAGAGTTGTAACAATTCGTCGTCCCATTGCTGAGTGCGAATGTTGAACAGCATGGTGCGGCCTGCATTGGTTACGTCGGTGGCGTGCACTTCACTTCGGGTGAGCTGCCAGATGAGCCAGCTATCCACCGTTCCAAAGGCCAACTCGCCTGCTTCGGCCTGTGCCCTTGCGCCTTCAACATTATCCAGGATCCATTTGATTTTTGAACCCGAAAAGTAGGCGTCTATTACAAGCCCTGTTTTATTGCGGATCATATCGCTGTGTCCGTTTTGCTTTAGCTCATCGCAGAAAGCAGCCGTGCGCCTGTCCTGCCAAACTATGGCGTTATGGATAGGTTCGCCGGTTTGGCGGTTCCAAACAATGGTGGTTTCGCGCTGGTTGGTTATACCTATGGCCTTGATGTTTCCGCCGCCTAAGCCTGCTTTTGCAATAGCCTCTACTGCAACCGAGATCTGGCCCGCCCAGATCTCATTAGGATCGTGCTCAACCCAGCCCGGTTTAGGAAAGTACTGTTTAAATTCTTTTTGTGCCGAAGTAATGATCTTGCCCGCATGATCAAAAATTATGGCCCGCGAACTGGTAGTGCCCTGGTCGAGCGCTAAAATATATTCCTGCATAATTTGGTTTGGTTTACCTTGGTTTATTTATTGAATATCACATTAAATTTGTTCATTTTAATGCGGTGTTAGTATATAATTTTTTGCTGTTTCGTTAAAGGCTTTAACCTGTGCTTGTTCCCATGCTGCATCTTTTCCCAGTTCGCCGGCCATGAGGCGTGCTACTTCGGGGGTCATTGCTGTAGCCAAACGTGCATCTAAAAATAACACCCGGGTACGGCGCGCCAGTATATCTTCAACAGTACGCGCCATCTCGTTTCTTACCGACCAGATCACCTCGCCCTTGGTGTAGCTGCCTTCAGCGTGAACGAGGTTTTTCCAGTCGGGGTTCTCCTTGTACAAAGCCAAAACATTTTCAATATCGGCACCATAAACAAACATAGGGTTTGTGCGGTCGGGATTGGGGCGACTACCATGGATAGGTAAGGAGGCAGTTTTACACGGTATGTTATTTAGCCCGCCTGTTTCAATAGCCTTATCAACTATGTCCTCAGCCATTTTGCGATAGGTAGTCCACTTGCCGCCAGTTATGGTAATCAGTCCTGACGCTGAAACGATCAGCTTATGGCTCCTTGAAATTTCTTTTGTTTTTGATGATCCGTCTTGCGGGGCAGCAAGGGGTCTCAAGCCTGCAAATACGCTTAAAACATCTGCGCGGGTAGGGGCTTTGGTGAGGTATTTGCCTGCGGTCCGTAATATAAATTCCACTTCCTCATCCAGCGCTACAGGCTCAAGGCTGTGCGAGTCGATAGGGGTATCAGTAGTGCCGATCAATAATTTCTCATGCCATGGAACGGCGAAAAGTACGCGCCCGTCCTCGGTTTTAGGGATCATCAGGGCGTCTTCGGCCGGTAAAAATGAACGGTCGAGTACAAGGTGTACACCTTGGCTTGGCCTAACCATCGGCTTCTTTTCGGGTGTATCCATTTTAAGCACATCGTCAACAAAAACACCAGTGGCATTGATCACCGTTTTTGCTTTTATTTGGTAATTGGTGCCGGTTTCTGTATCGGTAGCTTTTACGCCTGTAATTTTACCGGCTGTGTTTTTAATCAGCCCGGTTACTTTAAAGTAATTGAGCAGGGTTGCGCCCTGTTCAATGCCTGTTTGCGCCAGGTTGATTGCCAGTCTCGAATCGTCAAACTGTCCGTCATGATAAACAACGCCGCCATGAAGCCCTTTTTCTTGTATTCCCAGTAGTCGTTTAGTAGTTTCTTTTTTGGAGATATGTTTTGCCCGGCCAAAACTCAGCTTGCCGGCCAGCAGATCGTAAATACTAAGGCCGATAGTGTAAAATACTCCATCCCACCACGAGTAGTTGGGGATGATGAAACTTTCGTTTTTTACAAGATGAGGCGCATTTTTTAATAATAATCCCCGCTCGCGTAAAGCTTCACGTACAAGACCTATATCGCCCTGTGCCAAATACCGTACTCCGCCGTGTACCAGTTTGGTTGCACGGCTTGAGGTGCCTTTGGCAAAATCGGCTTGTTCCAGTAATAATGTAGAGAAGCCGCGTGAAGCTGAATCGACAGCTGCGCCAAGTCCCGTAGCTCCACCGCCTATAATGATCAGGTCCCAGATCTTTTCGGTATCGTTAAGGTGGTTGAGATTGGCTTCTCTTGTAAATTGATTCATTTTATTTCGATATTTATTCAAATATATAAAATCGAAATAAAATAAAACTAAATGAAATTAAAAATAATTTTATTTCATTACTTTTGGGTGATAAGCAGCACAATGGACCTCTAAAAACATTACTTAAATTTTTCTGTTTAATTTAGCGATCATGAGTAAAAACACCGACAGGCATAAGTTTATCCTGCAAAAAGTTGACACAGACGGTTTTGTGAATGTGCAGGACCTGAGCAATCAGTTAAATGTTTCGGAAGTTACCATCCGAAAGGACCTGAAACTTTTAGAAGATAAAAACCTGCTTTTCAGAACGCATGGCGGTGCAATCAAAACCAATCCTTATACTAACGACAGGCCGGTAGCCGAAAAGGAAAAGCTGAATGGTCCTGAAAAGAACAAAATAGCCGCCGAAGCTGCTGTGAGGATAGATACTAATGATTCGGTTATTATTGCCTCGGGTACTACTATGCTTGCCCTTGCCCGTGCCATGCAACCTAACAGGCATCTTACAGTAGTTACCGCAGCCCTGCCCGTAGCCCTTGAGCTTTTGCAGCATCCACAGGTTGATATTGTTCAATTAGGCGGGCAAATGCGAAATACCTCGTCATCGGTAACCGGCAATTACGCCGAACTGATGCTGGATGATATGCTATGCGGTGTGTTGTTTTTAGGGGTAGATGGCATAGACCCGGAGATAGGGCTTACTACCACTAATTTATCGGAAGCACGCCTCAACCAAAAAATGATCAATGCAGCTCAAACTACCATAGTACTGGCCGATAGTACTAAATTCGGCAAGCGGGGATTAGCGAAGATCTGCTCGTTGGATCAGATCAATGAGATCATTACAGATAGTGGTATTAGTCCGGCAATGCTCAATATGCTGGAAGAAAAAGGAGTGAAGGTAACGGTTGTGTAGATAGGATACAATTAGGTTTTAATGGAGATCTTTTATTAATTGTAATACCTCGTCTCCATATTTTTCTGTGTAGCCAAATTTTAATGCAAGGTTAAAATGTTTTAAGGCTTCTTCCCGGTCGCCTTGTTCCTTTAAAATGACCCCCTTGTTTTTATAAGCGTAAGCATTACCCTTATGTAATGCTATGGATTTGTCGATAAGTGACATAGCTTCATTTACTTCTCCAAGTTTAAATTTTGAAAAACCGAAGTTACTCAATGCATAAGCATCTGTAGGATCCGCAGTGATGGCTTTTTCAAAGAAAGGGATTGATTCTGTATATTTTCCCTGTCGGGATAGGTTGAAGCCTTTATGGTTTAAAAGCTCTTGGTCGTCGGGATGTTCGGTAAGTAATTTATCAAGAATAACGGCAGACTGATCGTGGTTGCCAATGACATCATAAATATAGGCCTGCGTAACTTTATAATTGTCGTTATCCTGTCCCGGCTTACTTTCAATCAGCTCTGCTATCAGGCTTAAAGCCAATTGGTAATCACCTGTTTGGTATTTTCCATATGCTATCAAATCCTTAAAGTCCAGGTCGCCGGGGGATAAGCTTAAGCCAGCCTCGCAAACCTTAATCACATCTTCAAATTGATAATATAAATATAGAGTGGCAGCATTTTCATAAAGCTCCGGTATTTTTTTCTTCTTTTTCCCGGTTATCTTAAGTAGCAGGATCTCTGCTTTATTATATGTTTTGGTGCGAATGGCATAAAATGGGGATGGGAACTTCTTGATTTTTTTCTTGAAATAGTCTTCAGTTATATCTTCAATTAAAATACCGGCTCTTTCAACAGGGGCTATTATGGTATTATCCTTAAAACAAAGGATTGCGAGGAGCAAATGGATGCTGTTTATTTTTTGCCGCCCGTTCAATTTGGCAATGATATAAGCGTGTTTTACGGTGCGTTCCGCCCGCACGGTTAAAGCGACGTCATCTTTTCTTGTTTGAGTTCCGGTGGCCGGATATAAGTCCCTGATCTGTTTATCTAAAACCTCAATGTCAATACCCTGCAAATATTTTTTAGCTAAACATTCCTCTTTTAACATCGCCAAAAACAAATGAACGCAATCAATAAAGCCATGTTTCATCTCCAGGGCTAATAGCCTGGATTTTGCAGTTATTATTGTAAAGTCATCTTCAGGTTTTTTATATTTCATTATCAGATGGGTTAACCGAAGCTTATGTTAAATTTATGCTTTCGCTGACGATGACCTCACTATCAACTGCGTATCCACTTTTTCCGTAGTAAATTCTTCAACAGGCCATTTGCTTTCGATGGTTTTGATCAGCATTTCGGTGGCCATTTGTCCTATCTGGAAGGCCGGCTGGCGTACCACTGTTAAAGGCGGGTCAAACAGATCAACCACATCTGAGTTGGTGAACCCTGCTATCGCGATATCTCCCGGAACTTTTAGCCCCCATTTTTTTAATAGCGACATACTGCTGATGGTAAGCCTGTCGCTACCAATAAAAATAGCCTCCGGTTTATCATCCAATGCCAGCAATTCTTTCAGCACAATCTCAACTTCATCCTGGATCATACCGCCGTGGTTGCAATGTTTCAGGTACTCGGGCCTGAATTCAATGCCGTATTGATCAAGCGCAGCCTTGTAACCATCAAAGCGCTCATGGCTGATGAGTAGGTTATTTGAATTAGTAAGATGGGCTATTTTGGTAAAGCCCGAGTTGATCAATGCTTCGGTGCCATTAAATGCCCCCTGGAAACTATTGGCTATCACCTTGTGGGTATTCAGATCGGGGGCTGCCCTGTCAAAAAATACGATAGGGAAACCTTTATCCAGCAGGTATTTATATTGGGAGGTGTCTGTTGTTTGAGCCGCTAATGATACCAGCAAGCCGTCCACATGTCTTGATAGCAAGTGTTTTACATTGGCGCTTTCCCTGTCAAATGATTCGTGCGTTTGGGTAATGATAACATGGTATCCTCGGTTATAAGCTATGGATTCGATCCCGTTAATGGCCTGCGAGAAATAGTCGTTGGCTACCTCGCATACCACTACACCTATCGAATGGCTCTTTTGCTCTTTAAGGCTTAACGCTATAGGGTTGGGCCGGTAATTTATCTTTTCGGCATACTCAAGGACAAGTTTCTTGGTTTCGGTACCTATTTCATAACTTCCGTTCAGCGCTCTTGATACCGTTGATGTCGACACACCTAAAGCCTTGGCAATATCCTTAATGGTAACTGATTCAAACATAATTTAATCCGGCAGCAGGTTCTTAAATATTCAGGGAAAAATTGATATGGGCTAAGTTATTTTAAAAAATGAATATTTCAGCGTTTTTCAATTTTCAAACTGTGTAACTAATTTGTAATGGTTTCCCATATTAGTTGGGGCAATCTTACTTTAATTTAAGTGACATTGATTTTTAAAGTTGAGGTAAAATTATTGTTATAATTACTACATTGTACCTGATTTCAATTGTAAAACGTTTTATCCCCCTGGTTAAGCTATGTCTCACGAACAAATTGTTCATGACGATCATAATACTGCTATTTGGCTTGCTTTTAAAGAAGGCAGTTGGGATGCCTACACACAATTATATAACCAATATTTTAAGATCCTTAATAACTACGGGCATAAATTTACAAGGGATGTCAATGTCATTGAGGATGCTATCCACGACCTTTTTATCAGGCTGTGGACAAACAGGGCAGGACTTGGCAATCCTGTTTCGGTAAAAAATTATCTTTTCAAATCTTTACGCAGCATTATTTTCCGCAAGCTGCAGTCAAAATCGCGCTTTGTCGACCTGGAAGATGAAGCGGAGCATAACTTTCCTTTCGAAATATCCTTCGATCAGCAGATCATGGCCGATGAGGAAGAGCAGGAACTACAGAAAAAAATTAAGTTTCACGTAAAAGCTTTACCGGCACGGCAGCAGGAAATCATCTATCTACGCTTTTATGAGGGTTTGGGCTATGATGAAATTGCTGACATTATGGAAATAAACATCAGTTCGGCCTATAAATTGATCTATAAGGCGTTTGATAACCTTCAGGATGTTCTCAAAACTTCCAAATTGGCTATTGTTTTAGCCCTTTATTCTTGTTTCTGCATAAATAATCATTGAAAAATAAATTTTTTTTCGATTTGTAGGGATAATTAGGGTAGGGTGCTGTCTATAAGGTTAAAATAACACCTTATAACCCATGCAGATTGCCAAATACAGTAATTATACCCTGCCCGATTTTTTAGAAGATGATGACTTTCTCCGTTTTGTGATTAACCCTTCACATAACGATACTGTTTTTTGGCAGCAGGTTGTAGCCGCATACCCGCAACAGAAAGAAATAATAGCCGAAGCTTCAAAAATTATTACGGCATACCGTAAGCAGGATGTTTTTACCAACGCGGATAATCAATCAAAAGTTTGGCTTCGGATTGAATCAACGTTGCAAAAGGACCAGGTTAAGGCAAAAATCTTCACGTTAAACAGGTTCCTTCGCGTTGCTGCGATGTTATTGCTGGTATCATCTATAGGTATTGCCCTATGGCTGATAAAAGGCAGGCCAAATGAAATTGATACTACTTATGGCGAGCTGAGCACCGTCACCCTGCCCGATGGCTCAACCGTAGTGCTTAATGGTAATTCGAAATTAACTTACTCCGATAACTGGGACAAAAATTCAAGAGAGGTTTGGATAAGCGGAGAGGGACTGTTCAACGTAAAGCATATCAATAAAGACCCACGCATTATTAAACCTTCTGAAAGGTTTATAGTGCATTGCCCTGATATGGATATTGAGGTATTGGGCACAACTTTTAATGTTAGAAGCAGGCACAACAAAACCAATGTAGGTTTAGTGCAGGGAAAGATCAGGCTTGATTATGTTGACGCCGTATCCGGGAAACAATCGCTCATTATGAAACCGGGTGATTATGTACAGCATGCTTATAAAAAAGCTCTTACCCGGATGATCCTTCCCGTTCCTGAAAAGATCACCAAATGGACAAAGCATCAGCTTTTATTTAATGATGCCACACTTGCGCAGATCAGCGAGATCATGGCCGATGACTATGGATATCACGTTGATTTTTCGAGTCCCGATTTAACTACACTCAAAATAGAAGGGGAAATAAACGTGCCTAATGTTGACGAGCTGATAGAAACCATCTCTACCACACTCCCTGTGAAAATTATCCGAACAGACAAAAATATCACTATAACAAAATTAAACCCCTAAACGAATAACTTATGAGAAAACTCGACTCATCCAATTTTTTAAGATGTTGCTGTTTCCTGATGGTATTGCTTGGCCGGTCGGCATACGGCTATGCTCAAATGGCATTAACCAGTAACAACAGGATCCACGCAAAAAGCTACGGTTATACGGCTCCGCAGGTTGTTGAAAACAAAGTGCTGCTAAAAGATGCGCTGGATAACCTGAAAAAACAATTCAATGTTCAGATAGCTTACCAGGAAGGCCTGCTCGACAACAAGTTTGTGCCTGCAAATTTGACCAGTAACATAAGCCAGTTAACGCTTGATGATAATTTGAAGCAGTTGTTATCTGCATTTCAGTTAACGTACCGCAAGATAAATGATAACCAGATCTCGATTTTTACGGTAAAGGACCTAACCTCAACCAATGCAGCTGTTGCAGCAGTTACATTAACAGGTAAGGTTGTGGATGCCGGTGATGGTCAGCCGGTTGTTGGCGCATCGGTTTATTTAAAAATTGATAATAAGGTAGGCGCAATTACCGATATTACAGGCAGCTTTAAATTGATAGTACCTGATAAGTATTCGGGCAGGGCATTAACCCTGGTGATAGCCTATATTGGATATAACCAGGAAGAAGTTGTTGTAAGCGACCCCGCATCAGCTTTGCAAATCAAACTGGCACAAAACAACAAAGCCCTTAACGAGGTTGTGGTTACCGCCCTTGGCATCAGCAAGCAAAAAAAATCATTAGGCTATTCGGTTACCGAAGTTAAGGGTACTGAGTTTACCCAGGCCCGCGAAAATAACGTAGCCAATGCGCTTACCGGTAAAGTTGCCGGCGTTAACGCGGCTGGTTTATCAACCGGGCCGGGCGGTTCAAGCCGCGTGGTGATCAGGGGGAATGGCGGCCTTGCAGGTGACAACCAACCATTGTACGTGGTAAACGGTATGCCGATAGATAACAGCGTGCCCGGTGGTGCTGCTACAGTTAACGGTATTACCAATAACGTTGACCGTGGCGATGGTATAGCAGCAATCAATCCCGACGATATTGAATCGATAAGTGTACTTAAAGGTGGTACGGCCGCAGCGCTGTATGGCTCGCGGGCGGCGAATGGTGTTATTTTGATAACCACCAAAAAAGGCAGGATCCAGAAAGGGGTAGGGGTTGAATTTAACTCGACAGCTACTTATGATAATGTGGCTGTATTCCCCGATTACCAGTATGAATACGGGCAGGGCGATGGTGGGGTAAAACCAACCACGCTGGCGGCCGCACAAGCAAGCGGAAGGCGTTCATGGGGGGCAAAAATTGATGGCTCAACGGATTATGTGGCTGTTGACGGGAATACCCACCCTTATGTTGCACAGAAAAACAACCTCAAAAACTTCTATCAAACAGGTAGTACATATACCAACAGTCTTGCATTTTTAGGCGGCAATGAAGCTTTCACCTACAGGTTTTCAGCTGCTGATCTGAACAGTAAAGGTATCTTACCGGGTACTACTTATGATCGTAAAACTTTTAACCTCGCCCTGAACGGAAAATTGAGCGATAAGCTATCGATTGAAGCATTGGCACAATATAATGTTGAAACCGGCCATAATCGTACCGGTGCAGGTGATGCCCTGGGTAACCCCAACTGGACCCCGCTTGAAGTAGCCAATACTGTTGATGTTCGCTGGTTGAAACCTGGTTATGATGCGCTGGGTAACGAGCAGATCTGGAATGATGCATCCATCGCATCAAACGGTTATTTTGTGATCAACAAATACAAGGAAGATGACGTGAAGAACCGTTTTATAGGCCAGGGATCGGTTATTTACTCGCCCATAAAAGACCTTACTTTCAAAGCCACCATCAGCCGCGACTTTTTCAATTACAACTATTCCAATATCCTGCCAACGGGTACATTGTATATCCCTAACGGCCAGTACGCAGGTATCAAATCGGACGTGTCTGAAACTAACGAACTGGCAACCGTTAGTTACAAAACGAAGATCATCCGTGATTTAAGCGTAAATGTTTTGGGTGGTGTAAACAGCCGTAAAAACACAACAAACCAGTTAACGTTTAGCGGTTCACAATTTACTATTCCATATTTTTACAGCTTTACCAACCTTGCGGTTTCATCAACCACACCATATAACGCCAAGGTAGTAACCAATTCGGTTTTTGGTTCGGCCGATTTTGATTACAAGAGCCTGGTGTTCCTGTCATTCACCGGCAGGAAGGACTGGTTCTCAACGCTTAGTCCTAAAAGTAACAGTATATTTTACCCAAGCATAGGCGGCAGCTTTATCCTGTCGGATGCGGTTAAACTTCCCGAATTTTTTAACCTGGCCAAACTGCGCGGCTCATGGGCGCAGGTAGGCGGCGGCGCACCGGATCCTTACGTTATTAACCTTACTTACAGTAATGTACCAAGCGCGGGGCAGCCACTGCAAAACGTAACCAGTAATAACATCACCAACAGCAATCTTAAGCCATATACTTCAACAACATTTGAAGGCGGTTTTGAATTGCAGATGCTTAAGAACCGTTTAGGTTTGGATGTTACGCTGTATGATCGTAAAACAACCAACGATATTGTAAATACAGCTATATCTTCAACATCAGGCTATAACAATGTGATCCTGAATGTCGGCGAGGTAAGCAACAGGGGTATCGAAGTATTGTTGAATGGTACACCTGTAAAAACAAGCAGCTTTACCTGGACCGCGAGCTATAACGTAGCTTATAACGATAACAAAGTGGTTAAACTGGCCCCCGGCCTTAACACTATTCAGCTGGCTACTTCGGTAGGTAACTGGGGTATTTTAGATAATATTGAAGGTAAGCCCTTTGGTATGCTGGTTGGTACCCGTATGCAAAAGGATGCTCAGGGTAATGTAGTGTTCAATGCCACCACTGGTTTACCGGTACAAACCCCATTGCAGCAGTTAGGTAAAAGTGTTGCCCCGCTTACCATGGGTTTAACCAACGAATTTAGGTATAAAAGGTTTTCGTTAAACTTCCTGATTGATGGCAAATTTGGTAACAAGGTGTTTTCGGTTATGGAAGTGTATGCTACCCGTTTGGGGTTGATGAAATCAACACTGCCGGGCCGTGAAAATGGATTGGTGCTGAACGGTGTTGATCAAACAGGCGCTCCTTACACCCGCACGGTACCTGTAAGCGGCTTAAGGTCATACTATGATAATTATAAAACGTATTCCGACCTGTTTTTGCATGATGGCAGCTTTGTTAAACTTCGCCAGGTTATCTTGTCGTATGCGCTCCCAACAAACCTTTTAAACAAAGTTAAGATCCAGTCGGCCAGTATATCCTTTGTGGCCCGGAACCTTTGGACTATCTATAAACAGACAGACAATTTTGATCCGGAGCAAAGCTTTACCAATAGTAATGCGCAGGGCTTTGAGTCTATCGGCTTGCCGCGTACCCGTTCACTTGGTGTAAACCTGGCCGTTAAGTTTTAACACTTTTAAATTGAATACGATGAAAAGACATTTAACTAAATATATTTATTGTTCCCTGGTAATGCTCGGCATTATCGCCACACAATCGTGTACCAAAAACTTTGATACGCTTAACGTGAACCCTGATGCATCGTCAAAAGCGGTACCTCAGTACATTTTTACCAAAGCCCAGTACGATGGTACTGCCCGTATGCTTGATCTGTTATTGGGTACCATGCAGTATACAACCAGCTTTAATGATGTGGCTGGTTTCGGATCAAAATATGTATTGAGCCAGAGCCCGCAGTCGGCAGCGGCTTTCACTAATGCTTATCCAAATGAGATCAACGAATTGGGTGAGGTTTTGAAAGCAGTTGGCACCGATGCATCGCAGGTAAACCTGCAGGCCGAAGCACGGATCTGGAAAGTGTATTGCTTTAGCAGGCTTACCGATCTTTATGGCGATATCCCCTATTCGCAGGCGGCACAGGGTTATAACCAGGCAATTTATAAACCTGCTTATGATGCGCAGAAAGATATCTATGCCGATTTATTGAAGGAGCTTGACCAGGCTGCCCAAAGCCTTGACGCAGCTAAAACAACCTTTGGTTCGGCAGATTTAATTTACGGCGGTAATACCGTAAAATGGAAAAAGTTTGCCTACTCGCTCATGCTCAGGTGTGCCATGCGTATGACCAAAGTTGATATAGCGCAGGCGCAAACATGGGCAACAAAAGCTATAGCCGGCGGTGTTATTTTGGATGATGCCGATGTTGCTAAAGTAGCTTACGTGGGCGCAGGCCAGGATATCAACAAAAACCCTTTAGCGCTTGATCTTTACAACAACGATTACATTGCAGGCAACGGTAGCACCAATACCGAGGGAGGTAAGTACCAGGATGTATTTATCAATTACCTGAAAGCCAATAAAGATCCGCGCCTGGCTGTGGTATCTGTAGTATGGAACGGTGGTGCGGCTGATACTACCTCGGCTATCCAGAAAGGTATGTCAGCAGGACTGAATGCCAAGCCTGCCGATTTTGTAACCTATTCGGAACCAAATCCTAAAACTATATTGCTGTTAAACTCTCCAAGATTGGTTTTTACAGCTGCCGAAAGCTACTTTCTGTTATCTGAAGCTGCTGCAAGAGGATGGTATACCGCCGCTACTGCCGAATCATTGTACCAGAACGGTATAGCCGCGTCAATGCGCCAATGGAGCATTATTGCGGGCAGCGCAGGCACAATTACTACTGTTCAGATCAACTCCTATATCAACGCGCACCCTTTTAATACAGGTGGTACGCTTGATCAAAAAATGGAGCAGATCTATACCCAGTTTTGGGTTGGTGTATTTCCTGATGCGCAGGAAGTTTTTGCAAGCTACAGGCGTACCGGTCACCCGGCGCTTGTACCTAATAATTATGTGGGTAATGCTACCGGCGGTAAAATATTCAGGCGGATGCAGTATCCTGTTAGTGAGCAAAACCTCAACGCTGCCTCATATGCTGCTGCCATTGCACGGCAAGGTTCGGATGATTTTTTAACCCGGATTTGGTGGGATAAACAATAATGTTAAAGTTTGATTAGTTGATGTTGTTTAGGGGAGGGCGTGGGGCCCTCCCTGATTTTTTTACTTTTGTTTTGATGTATAAGAAATATCTTTTTTCCCTGCTGCTGTTTTGTTGTGTCCAAAACGTATCTGCACAAAATGATTTGGTTAAGGATGATAATGCAAGTAATTATAACCTGAATAAGCCCGAACGCGAACTATGGCTTAAAAACACCGGTTTAGGTTTATTTATTCATTTCAGTATGGATAGCCAGCTGGGCGTGGTGATCAGCCACTCGTTGGTTGGGGCAAGCGATGATTATGTGAACAGGTACTTTAATGAGCTGCCTAAAACCTTTGATCCCTCCAAATTTGATCCGCATCAAATAGCTACGCTGGCTAAGCTGGCCGGGATGAAATACATCGTATTTACAACCAAGCATCATTCGGGTTTTTGTATGTGGGATACCAAAACCACCGATTTTAGCATAACCCATACCCCTTATAAAAAGGACTTGTTAAAGGAGTTTGTTGATGCCACGCACGAAGCCGGGCTGCAGGTTGGCTTTTATTTTTCGCCCGAGGATTTTAACTTTCTTCGTGATCATCACATAACTATCAGTCGTACCGATGTTAAAATGGATGCCCAAACCCGGCACGAATATGATGAATACACTCGTAAACAATGCGAGGAGCTGATGACTAATTATGGTAAGATAGATGTGCTGTTTATCGATGGCGATCCCAAAGAAGTAGTAAAGCAAACCTGCTGGAAATTACAGCCCGATTTGCTGATAACCCGCGGCGCTATCAAAACCCCCGAGCAGATCATGCCGGGTGCCATGATCAACGAGCCATGGCTGTCATGTATTACCATGGGTACGGCCTGGGGCTATCAGCCAACTAATGAGCGTTATAAATCGGGCAGCCAGTTAATAGGGCTATTGATAGAGGCAAGGGCTAAAGGCGGTTCGCTGTTACTGAACGTTGGCCCGAAGCCCGACGGCGCATTACCTATTGAACAGGAAGAACGGTTGCGGGAAATGTCGGCATGGTATTTTGTTAACCGTGAATGTATCGACAGTGTGCGAAGCTGGGTAATAAGCAAAGAGGGCGATACCTGGTTCACCGCAAAAAACGGGCATACACTTTATGCTATAGTAACTAATGCCGCCGATTGGAAGGAGGGTACCCGCAAAAGTTTTCTGATCCGTTCGGCCATCACCACTGACAATACTAAAGTGAGTGTGTTAGGACAAAACAGCAGGATCATCGAATATAAAACCGACGACGTAAGCTGCAGGTATAAACAAACCGATAAAGGACTTGAAGTATCGGTAGTAAAGGCACAACGTATTTATGACGATCACCGCTGGCCTAACCCGGTAGTGATCAAACTGGAAAATGTTAACCCCGTTTTTAAAGAAGCTGCTATAGTTGAAACCGGCGCAAGCTCAAAAGTAAAAACCGGTGCAGTTTTAAAAGGGAAGATCCTGAACTACAAAAGTATTTCAGCAAAAAGGGCCCGGTTTGATTACCGCCCTTATCATGGGCAGGTTGAAACGTTGTATGCAGGCAAGTGGACAGTCGGCGCCTGGGTAACTATCAATATCGATGGTACTTTTGAAGCAGCACTCCCCTTAAAAGGCGACTATGAATATAAAGCCGTAGTTGAACAGGCTAATGTTGAAATTGAAGGAGAGAACAAATTATTTAAGCCATAGTATTTCCTAAGATTATGGAAGAGGTTGTATCATCAATCAAATTGACCACCCCTGGTGTTGTGTTACCTATTTAATTGAAATTTAGCGGATAATATTTATACAAAAAGGGGGTTAACATGTTTTCTTGGAGAAATACACTCAGTTGATTGATTATTAAGTATATAGTAGAATGTTAACCCCGAATTGTGTTAACCCTGTTAACCCCCTTTTTGTTAGCAGAGTCAATCCAACCCCAAACTATATATCGCTTAAGTAGCTGAATAAGTCAAAAAAAAGAGGCTGTAAGGACAGCCTCTTTCAGTTTAAAGATCTTTGATGTTATCGTTAGGGTTTCTGTCAATCAGTTTGCTAAACGGATCGATACCTACAGAAGCAGGCTCGCCTTTAACAACGATGCTGAATAGCTGTTGCCCGCGTTTAAGCTTATATTTTTTGAGGTATAAGGTATTACTCACCATACGGTTACCGGCACCTTTAACCTGCTTGCCAAATATCCCGATGTCGATATAGTCGTTCATGTTTACGGCCGGGATGTCGTTGTTTTTAGCATCCTTCCACGCTTTATCAATATCAAGCTTAAAGGTGACTTTGTATTCGTTTTTATTACCTGTGGGCTTGCTGCTTGCTTCAATTACCCGGTTATCATACATGGTGATCTTTTGCCAGGTATCGGTAAGGTAATACTGCAGCGAATCGGGTACGTGCTTTTGGAGGCATTGATAAAGATTGTTGGCTCCCGGAAAAGGGGCATTAGTTTTAAAAGCATAAGCCTTTTTAAACTCGCGCAGGGCCACGTTCAGGCTGTCTTCACCAATCAGGTCACGCAGGCCATATAAGGCTACGCTTGCCTTGCCTCCCCATAAAAACCATTGATTGGCTTTTATCAGAGGGTGTTCGTTTTCATTAAGGTGACGCCTGATGAAAAGGTAAAACCATAATTGGTCCAACACAATGTAACGCATGTTATCCATGCCGTATTTATGTTCTGACATTACCAGTTGGTCATAATTGGATAAACCTTCTGGGATCACCAAACTTCCTACCGTGCTGTTCGGTGCTGTCTGAAAACGCCACCATTGCTGGGACAGCAGCCTTGTGGTACTGCCATAGCAATAATCAAAACTATTAGGATCCCTGAAATCGGCATTCCAGCCAAAGTATTCGGCGTAAGTGTTCAGGGTTGTCATTGATGCATCCTGCGGGCCATAAACAGAAGTTTCCACCAGGCGGATATCATTAAATGGATAGTTGCCGTAAATTTTGCTGTAATAGGCTAAGCCATCTTTATAAGCCGCGATATACCTGTCGATATTAATGTTATGTTCCGGATGATAATAAACCTCGATATTTACCTGGTGGTCTAACTGAACAGTCGCCTTTTTTACGGCCAACTTTTCGGATATAATACCCATTGGCATATACATGCCCGGTTTGTCCTGCACGTAATGGAAATAATTACGGCCATCCTGTTGCCAGTTTTTTACGAGCCGACCAGGGGCGATAGCGGTTTGATCGGCGAGCGTGCCAACTGTTACATCAAGTTTCAGGAGATCGGCGGCACTTCCTGCTTTAAGCGTATTGATGCCTTCCGGGTTATCCTGTTGAATTTCTTCTTCCTTTTTTTCGGGCAGGCCGGCTTTTTTACGTTCATAAGGACTGCCCAGTTCGTCGTCTTCATCATAGCCTAAACCTGGTAATCCTCCGTTAAAAAAAGTGCCGTTATTAATCAGCGCGGCAGCGTACCTGCCATTGGTGAACCCTTTATGAACTATTTCTGAGTTGATCTCCAGCACCAGCGAATCGCCGGGTAGTAAAGGTTTTGCAAACCGGTATAAACGGAAGTCGGCGGTGTCAACCTTCGGCCTGAACCAGTTGAAAAGTCCGCGGGGATAAAGCAGAGGAGTTGTGAACGGAACTAATACCCCATCGGTTTTAAGTGAATAGGCGGTTAGGTCATCACCATCAAGCAGCATTTGTGATATGGCAACCTTGTTTTTATTGGTGACGGTTACCCAGGCATGGGTAGCAACCTGTTGCTTATCTGGATAAAGTTCAACCTGCATTTTTATGTTGGTTACTTTGGGCAGGGGAAGGTGCTCATACTTTTTTAGCGTTTTTTCATACAGTACTGCTCTTGCAGTATTTTCATACTTTATGAGATAAGCGTTTAAAAAGTTTACATTATAATAGTTCCACGCACCAACGGCTAAAAAAGCAATTGCCACTATAGCGGTGATCAAAGCCGTACTCCTGTTAAAGCGCTGAGGTAGCAAACGCAGCCTTTCTTTAAAAGACGACGTTACTCCACGGTAATAAAACAATGCCGAAACAATGATGAGCAGCCCTGCAAACAACAGCCAATACAGGTTGAACCAGTTTATAGGGGTTGCCATGTGGCCTATGCCGGTCATGTCAGAGATACCCGAGGACGGTGTATATGAATACAGCAGCAGGTTATAATCAAAAATGCCCGACTTGCGCAAAAAGAATACGATCACCCAGAAAAAGACACCGATGCCGTGAGCGGCAAATTTGTTATTCAGGACAACATGTACCACATAGCAAAATACAACCATCTCCAATAACGAAGGCAGCAGGATGTAGCCTATATAGGTTAAATATGCTGTTATGTTCAAGGCGTGATAACCCTTCAATAATTGAACAATAACCCCTGTTACGATGGGGATAAAAGATAAGCCCGTACCGATAAGCAATAAGGTGATCAGCTTTGACCCATTCAGGATCCAGTTTGGCGGCGGGAGCGAGTCATTGATAAAAGCATAGCGGGTAGCCCTGTCGCGGTGCAGGGTTTCGCCGGTATAAAACATAATGATGAAGAAAATAAAGAAGGGAAAAGCATCATTAAAGATAGCCAGCAGCGTAACTGTACGCGGAAAATCGGGTACGCCGTTCCTGCCTTCGCCAAGCCAGAATACAAAACCGAGAAACAAGCTTCCACTAAGCAATATGATCCAGAAATAGTTATCACGGATAATATTGAGCAGCTCAACTTTTACCAGGTTGCGTAAGGTGTTCCTGTTATATCTACCGCTAAAGCTAACTGCTGGTTTGATAGTGATGGGGTTCTTTGTTTTTACACCAACTTCATCAATAGCTGCTTTGTCACGTCGCCCACTAAAAAATCGTTCGAAGTTAAACCGTAAATAAGTGAAGATTACAATAACTATCCCGATACCTCCCCATACCATACGATTGAGCATAAACGTACCGGTTACGGGAAATAAGGTGGTATTTTGCTCAACTATACTTGAATTGTTAGTTTGCATCCTGATGCCATTAAGGCCAAAAGGATCGCTTAGGTTTATTATAGTTGGATTGTTAACGTGGTTAAGGAAAAACAGTGCAATGAAGTAAAACAGGAACAACAGGATGCCACCAAAGTAAATCACTTTTACATTGCGGGTGATGGCTACCAACCCGAAAAATAAAGAAGACGTGAACAAAACATTGGGCAGCCCGATAGTGAAAAACGGGTGCAGGTAGTAAATAAGGTTATTGGGGCCGTATTGTTTGACATCAGTCCATCCTATAGCCGGGCCAAGTTTGGTGCCTATAAATGCGCCGATAATAATTGCCGATGCAATAGCGATCATGAAAACAAATGAGCCAAGGTAACGGCCCCAGAAATAACCCGCTTTTGTGATAGGGTAGGTTAGGTAATAATCTTTTGTGTTGTACTCAATATCGCGGTACAAAGCCGTGCCCATGATGGAGGAACTCACGAGTGTGATCATCATGGTGATTCCCGAGCACCATAGGGCAAGTACGTAAGGCGCGTTGATGTGTTCCTTTTCGCCTAATGGCAATGAGCCGGTGGAGAAAGTAAACACCGTAAATAGCAACGCGGCTAAAAAATACAGATAAACGGCTGGCCTGCGGACCCTATTCTGGATCTCGAACAGAAATATTTTAAGAAACATAAACTATTGGTTTATTGTGGTTTTAAATGGTGTCTACATCTATTCGTGTAGCGATGTTGCTGAAGTACACATCTTCCAGGTTTGGGGTGCTGCTGATAAAACCGTTGCCGGGTTCGGCTTCGTTGATAATGCGAATATGAAGTTTGCCGGTTTTAAGCTGCGTTGAAATTACCTGGTAGTCATCTTTATAAAAGCCCAGTTCTGATTGGGTGATCACTTTGCTGTAGATCTTTCCGTTCAACTCATTTACCGCGCTTTCCGGATCCCCGGCATATAAAACCTCGCCCTGGCAAATGATGGCAAAATTGGCACAAAGCGTACTAACATCCTCAACAATGTGGGTCGACAGGATCACGATGGTGTTTTCACCCAAACGACTTAGCAGGTTGTAAAACCTGTTTCGTTCGGCCGGGTCAAGACCTGCTGTTGGTTCGTCAACAATAATGAGTTTGGGGTTACCAATGAGTGCCTGTGCTATTCCAAAACGCTGTTTCATTCCGCCCGAGTAGGTGCCGAGGTGTTTTTTCCGGTCTTTATAAAGGTTTACGCTTTCCAATAATTGCAGCACCAGGTCTTTACGTTCGGCATTATTGCCAACGCCTTTGAGCTGGGCGATATGGTCAAGCATGCGCTCGGCCGATATTTTGGGATAAACACCAAACTCCTGCGGCAGGTACCCGAGTAGCTGGCGTACCTCGGTTTTGTTTTTCAATACGTCCAGTTCATCTAAAAAAATGCTGCCCTTATCGGCCTCCTGCAGGGTGGCAATGGTACGCATAAGTGAGGACTTACCGGCCCCGTTTGGCCCAAGCAGGCCAAACATGCCGTTATTCAGGGTCAGCGAAACATCTTTTCAAGCATGTACGCCATTGGCATAGGTTTTTGATAGCGAGTTGATTACTAATTTCATGATTTGCTAAGTTTTGGTCATTTATTATTACGGATCATCCTTGTATTTCCGTTCAGGACGAGTTTAGCGCTGTCGGCAAGTTTATAGGTTATGTTGCTGAGGCTATCGTCCTTGATCCACAAGCGGCTTTTGTTCCGGATATCGAGGTTGGTTTTACTGAATTGGTTACCTGTTTCAATAGATAGATTTGAAGCGCTATTGGTGCTTTTGCCTATGATGGCATTTAATACATTAAACTTGTTGTTTTTCAGCAGGACAGTGGAAGCATG
>NZ_DASVOB010000898.1:0-16259 GCF_036383575.1 Mucilaginibacter sp. | reverse complement strand
CGATTTGGATACCTTGCTGCTTGATAAAACCGGTACCATTACCATTGGTAACCGTAAAGCAACCAACTTTTATCCAACAGCAGGTGTAAGCGAACAGGACTTTGTAATGGCTTGCGTGCTGAGCTCACTTGCTGACGAAACCCCCGAAGGTAAATCTATCGTGGAGCTTGCCGAGCAGGGCCCTAACAAACTAAAGATCTACGCCCCTAAAGATTCGGTGTTTATCAAATTCACTGCCGAAACCCGTTCAAGCGGCTTAGACACACCCGATGGTTTACGCATCCGTAAAGGTGCTTTTGATTCTATCCGTAACATCGCTTTAAAGGCAGGCAACCCATTCCCAACTGATGTAGAGGATAACGTTAAAAAGATCTCATCAAACGGTGGTACCCCGCTGGTCGTATCGCAAAATGAAAAGATCATGGGCGTGATTGAATTGCAGGATATCATCAAAACCGGTATTGCTGAACGTTTTGAACGTCTTCGTAAAATGGGTGTTAAAACGGTAATGGTAACAGGCGATAACCCGCTTACCGCCAAATTTCTAGCCGAAAAAGCCGGTGTAGATGATTTTATTGCCGAGGCCAAGCCTGAGGATAAAATGAACTACATTAAAAAGGAACAACAAGGCGGTAAACTGGTAGCCATGATGGGCGACGGTACCAACGACGCCCCTGCACTTGCCCAGGCCGATGTTGGCGTGGCGATGAACAGCGGTACACAAGCCGCCAAAGAAGCCGGTAACATGGTGGATCTGGATAATGACCCAACCAAGCTGATCGAGATAGTAGAAATAGGCAAGCAGTTATTGATGACCCGTGGTACATTGACCACTTTCAGTATAGCTAACGACGTGGCTAAATATTTCGCCATTGTGCCGGCCTTGTTCATGGTATCCATACCTGCCTTAAAAGCATTGAACATCATGGACCTGCACAGCCCGCAATCGGCTATCCTTTCGGCGGTGATCTTCAATGCTATTATTATCCCATTACTGATCCCGCTGGCTTTGCGTGGTGTTGAATATAAACCGATAGGTGCAAGTGCCCTGTTACGCCGTAACCTGCTTATTTATGGTTTAGGCGGTATCCTGATACCATTTATAGGTATTAAACTGATTGATTTAGCTGTTTCACTGTTCATATAATTAAATGAGCGGGAGGCGTGGGGCATGGATTTAGGGCGACACATAAGCCTTAATTACCATCCGTAAAAACCTCACGCTTCCAAACTCATCTTTAAACATTAAATAAAATGAAAACATATTTTTTGCCATCCATTAAGCTGACTTTAGTACTGATTGTATTAACAGCAGGCATATATCCTTTAGCTATAGCAGGTATTGGTAAATTTACTCCGGGTAAAGGCGATGGTGAAACCATCACTTACAAAGGCCGTGTAGTTGGTTATGCCAACATCGGTCAAAAATTTACTAAAGACGAATATTTCTGGGGCCGTCCATCAGCAGTTGATTATAATGCTGCAGGTTCGGGAGGTTCAAATAAAGGCCCTTCAAATCCTGATTATCTGAAACAGGTTGAAGGCCGTATTGAAGATTTCTTGAAACACAACCCTGGTGTAACCCGTTCACAGATCCCTGCCGAACTGGTTACCGCCTCTGGCAGTGGCCTGGATCCTGACCTGTCACCTGCCGGTGCCAAAGTACAGGTAGCCCGTGTAGCTAAGGTTCGCGGTTTATCGGCTGATGCTGTAAGCAAATTGGTTGATGAGCATACCCAGCAACCTTTGTTTGGCCTGTTTGGCCCGGCTAAGGTGAATGTATTGAAGCTGAATGTGGCATTGGATGGGTTGAAGAAATAAGGCAAATAAATAAAACTATGTCATTGCGAGGAGGAACGACGAAGCAATCTCGTAGCTACACAGGGCGGACATGCATTGGCTACGAGATTGCCGCGCTACGCTCGCAATGACATGGTTTTTAAGAGATAATTTTCCGCCGATGTTGGTGACAACACCAACATCGGAGTCACCTGGAATGTTCTCGCCGTTGTTGGTGTTGTCACCAACAACCATCGGACAAGTTACTTGGAATGTTAATTGAACAACGGCTGAATCAAAGGCGTCACAGACGCTTAGCCATATTAAGCACTCGTTGCAAACGAGCGCAAGTAGATAAATAAATTGATATATTTAAAAGTCTCCCCCTTCAGTGGGAGATTTAGAGGGGGCTTAGCCTTATGAACGAAGACACCAAAGAGCAATCAGTTGAGCATTTCCTGGAGCTGATCAAAAAATCACGCCGGGGGAAGTTCAAGGTATATATAGGCATGAGTGCTGGGGTAGGTAAAACCTACCGGATGCTACAGGAAGCCCAGACCTTGATGCGTAATGGTATCGACGTGAAAATTGGTTACATCGAAACCCATAACAGAAAAGAAACTCACGCACTGTTGGAAGGTCTGCCCGTAATACCGCGTCGTAAGCTGTTTTACAAAGGGAAGGAGCTGGAAGAGATGGATTTGAAAGCCGTGATCAGCCTGCGCCCGGAAGTGGTTATAGTTGATGAGCTTGCCCATACTAATATTGAAGGCAGTAGTAATGAAAAACGCTGGCAGGATGTTTTAGAGATCCTGAACGCGGGCATCAATGTGATCAGTGCGGTGAACATTCAGCACATGGAAAGCCTTAACGAGGAGGTTGAACGTATAACCGGAGCTACGATAAATGAACGTGTGCCCGACAAAGTTTTGCAACTGGCCGATGAGGTGGTGAATATTGACCTTACAGCTGATGAGCTGATAGACCGCCTTAAAGAAGGCAAGATCTACGACCAGAAAAAGATCCCGACAGCATTGAATAACTTTTTCCAGGTAGAGCGGATCTTACAACTACGTGAACTGGCCCTGCGCGAAGTGGCCCACCAGGTTGAGCGGAAAATAGATATAGAGGTGCCAAAAACTATTAAGCTAAGGCCCGAACTGTTTTTGGCTTGTATCAGTACCAATGATGAGTCGGCTAAGATCATTATTCGTAAAACGGCAAGGTTGTCGTCATATTATCGCTCCAAATGGTATTTGCTGTATGTGCAAACCTCGCGCGAGAGTGGCGATAAGATTAACTTAGCTGCGCAAAGGCACCTCATAAATAACATGAAACTTGCCACGCAATTGGGGGGAGAAGTGCTGAAGATAAAGAGCGATCACGTGGCGCGTACCATTTGGGAAACGGCCGAAAAATATGATATCACCACGATTTGCATTGGCAAGCCGCGGTTTAAATTTTACCAGCTTATTATGAAAACAGCAGTGTTTACACAGCTACTGAATAAAATGTCGAAAACTGATATTGACCTTGTAATACTTTCATAACCATGACTATAAAAAATAAACTCCGGGCAGGTATAGGTTTCCTGTTTACACTGGCATTAATATGCTGCGGAATGTCGATATATTTTCTTAATCGATTATCTGCCGATGCGGGTGCTATACTGAAGGATAATTATAAAAGCGTGCAGTACGTTCAAAACGTACTCGCAACTATTGATTCGCACCCGGGCAAACTGACTCCCGAACAGATCAAAGTAATTGATAAAAACATGGCCCTACAGGATCTTAACGTAACGGAGGTTGGCGAGCGGCAATTTACAGATTCGGCAAGATTGACTTTTGAAAGGCTGAAAAATGCAAGTAACAGCGAACTTGAACAAAGCCAGTTAAGCCTCAGGCTTCGTCAGCATCTTTACGGTGTTATGCGCGTAAACATGGATGCCATAGCACGAAAGAATGATGTGGCTAACGCTACCTCAAAACGCGGCTCGTTACTGGTAGCGTTTTTAGGGGCGTTTCTGTTCCTGGTGGCCTTCAGTTTCGCTGTTAATTTTCCGGGATATATCGCCAATCCTATTAAAGAACTTACTGCCCGTATCAAAGAGGTATCAAACAAAAATTATCACCAGCAAATTCATTTTGAATCGGACGATGAGTTTGGCGAATTGGGGCAGGCCTTTAATACTATGACCCGCAAGCTTGATGAATTTGAGAATAGTAACCTCGCCAGCATTTTGTTCGAGAAAAAACGGATCGAAACCATCATCAACTCCATGCATGATGCTATTATCGGGCTTGACGAAAAGTCGGTTATCATATTTGCCAACCAGGTGGCCTGTAACCTGATTGGTATGAAGGCCGATCAGCTCAATGGTAAATATGCACCTGATATTGCGCTCGAAAATGATTTGATGCGGAAATTGCTGGTGAACGATCAGGCAAAGCTCCGGATCTTTGCCGATGAGCGGGAGGGTTTTTACTCGCGCGAATCTTTATCGGTAAGCAGCAGGGATAAGGTGATAGGAAAAGTGATCATCCTGAAAAACATTACCGAATACCAGCAACTGGACGAGGCTAAAACAAACTTCATCGCTACGATATCGCACGAGTTGAAAACGCCAATCTCATCTATAAAAATGAGTTTGAAACTGTTGGAAGACGAACGTATTGGTGATGTAAACCCCGAACAGCGCCAGCTGATCAGTAATATTGACGATGATACACGACGTCTGTTGCTCATTACCGGCGAACTGCTGGACAT
This sequence comes from Mucilaginibacter sp., assembly GCF_036383575.1. Taxonomy (GTDB): domain Bacteria; phylum Bacteroidota; class Bacteroidia; order Sphingobacteriales; family Sphingobacteriaceae; genus Mucilaginibacter. The sequence goes on along the minus strand of NZ_DASVOB010000898.1, from coordinate 11,711 downwards.
GGCCCAGGTTGAAACTGGTAAGCTACAACTGAACTTTGGCAGCACACACCCGCAAAACATTGTGGATTACGCGGTAAAAGCTATTAAGTTTATCGCTGATCAAAAACAGGTTGATATCAAAGTAAAATGTGATGAAAGTTTGCCCAAAGTACATGCCGATCTGGATAAAACCACTTGGGTGTTGATCAATCTGCTCTCGAACGCGATAAAATACAGTCATGAAAAATCCACTGTTGAGCTGGTGGTTAAAAAGCATAAAAATGATGAGATCGAATTTTCGGTAACCGACCATGGTAAGGGAATTGAAGACCAATATCTGCCTCGTTTGTTCGAGCGTTATTTTAAAGTACCCAACGCCACATCTGAGCAAAGTGGTACTGGATTGGGCCTTGCCATCGCAAAGGATTTTATTGAAGCCCAGGCAGGCAAGATCAATGTAGAAAGCGAGATAGGCTCGGGCAGTACATTTTATTTCACGCTAAAACGGGCAATAGCCGCGGCTTAAGCTGATTTTTATTGCCGGCAATGTGTTTTTTTTCTTCAGAGAAAGGGAGGGATTGCGCGATTCCCCTCTTGAGAGGGGCGGAGGGGTGTGTTTAACAAGGCGATTAATAAACGCTGTAAAACACATCCCTACTATAAATTACCATCCGCCTTTAAACCCTTCGGTTAAAGCGTGCTGGTAATTCTCAATATCAAACGAATACAGGTACGGTGCTTTATGTGCGCCACCCTTGCGGGGCTCTTCGGATCGGTTCAGGATGCCGAAGGCCAATATGCGACGTTGAAAGTTACGCCTGTCAAGCTTTTTGCCTAAAATGGTTTCGTACAATTTTTGAAGCTCGGGCATGGTAAATTCCCTGGGCATCAGATTATAGCCGATGGGCTGATAGTTAAGCTGTAAGCGTAAAGCATCTAAAGCACTTTTATAGATCTTTTCATGGTCAAGCTGCATTTCGGGCATATCATCCAGATCGCGCCAGGCACAAAGCTCCGAAAACTGATCGGGGTGGGGTATAACACCAAAAAAATCGACCAATGCATAATAGCCTATTGATATAAACCGGCCCGAAAACCAGTTTTGCTCTTTAGGCAGCATATCTGCGTACATATCATTATGCACCTTTGAACGGTCAGGGTCGCCAAATACCCTAAACTGCTGTAAAAATATTTTATCCAGGCCGGTACGCTCCTGTAAGATCCTTACGGCGGCGTTATCTATCGGTTCCTCCTTAAGTACAAAGCCGCCGGGCAGGTACCATTTTTCTTCATCATTAGTTTTTAATAACAGCACTTTCATTTGCCCTTCGTGAAATCCAAATACAACACAATCAATAGAAATGTGGTTCACGTAGTTTTTACGGGCGTCCTCGCTGTACTCAATAAGTTGCTGTTTACTTAACATTTGTGCTATTGTACAAATAAAGTTTGATTTTTTAATTATAATATTTACAATTGTGTACTTAATACACTATGAAAAATGCCATAGCATCCCGTTTTTAAAAACATCAAAAATATTTAAGGGCGCAATGAAATGCCCTGATTATTAGTCATATTTGTTAACCAATTATTTACTACCCACATAAATTAAAAAATGAAAAAGTATTTTTCAAGCCGGCTTGTTATAGCCGTGATGCCGTTTTGCGTGGCGTTGATGCCTTATAATAAGGTATTGGCACAAAGCAAAACCGAAGATGCCAAAATGAACGCCTATGTTAAAGGCCTGATGAGTAAAATGACCCTTGATGAAAAAATAGGGCAGCTTAACCTGGTAACCATCGGGGCGGCAACAACAGGATCGGTAGTAAATAAAGGTGTTGAAGAAAATATTAAAAAAGGATCAATAGGTGGTGTGTTTGGTGTTTGGGGTACAGCACAAACCCGCCAGATCCAGGATATAGCTGTTAAAAACTCAAGGCTGCATATTCCACTCATTTTTGGTTTGGATGTGATCCACGGTCATCGTACTATTTTCCCTATTCCGTTAGGCATGTCGGCAACATGGGACATGGGCCTGATCAAGCAATCGGCACAAATTGCCGCTAAGGAAGCAACCGGCGAGGGCTTGAACTGGGTGTTTTCGCCAATGGTTGATATTGCCCGCGATCCGCGCTGGGGCCGTATTTCTGAAGGCTCGGGTGAAGACCCATGGTATGGCTCGCAGGTAGCAAAAGCTATGGTGCAGGGCTACCAGGGTGCAAACATGAAAGATGCTGATGCTGTGATGGCCTGTGTTAAGCACTTCGCACTTTACGGTGGCGCAGAAGCCGGTCGTGAGTATAACACAGTTGATATGAGCCGCATTAAAATGTACCAGGATTACCTACCGCCATATAAAGCAGCTGTTGATGCAGGTGCAGGCAGCTTCATGAGTTCATTTAACACGGTTGATGGTGTACCAGCAACAGTTAACCAATGGTTATTGACCGATCTTTTAAGAAAACAATGGGGTTTTAAAGGTTTTGTAGTATCTGATTATACCGCGGTAAATGAAGTGACCGCCCACGGCCTCGGCGATTTGCAAACTGTATCTGCCCTTGCCCTTAAAGCCGGTTTAGATATGGACATGGTAGGAGAGGGTTTCCTGAAAACTTTAAAGAACTCGCTTACACAAAAGAAAATAACGCAGCAGGAAATTGACCTGGCCTGCCAGCGCGTACTGGAAGCCAAATATAAAATGGGCTTGTTTGATAATCCTTACAAATCGATGGATGCCGCTAAGGAAACCAAAGAAGAGCTATCACCTGCTAACCGCGCAGCTGCAAGGGAAATTACAAAACACTCATTTGTATTGTTAAAGAACGATAATCAAACGCTTCCGCTTAAAAAAGGAGGAAGTATTGCATTAGTAGGCCCACTGGCCGATAACCACCGCGATATGCTGGGCACCTGGGTTATTGCCGGCGAATGGCAGAAATCGGTAAGTGTAATGGAAGGTATCAAAAACGTAGCGGGGAACAATGTTACCATTAACTACGCTAAAGGAGCTAATGTTACTGAGGATAGCCTGTTTATTAAAAGGTTAAACTTTGGCCCGGGTATGGTTTCTTTGGATGCCAAGCCGGCTGACGAACTGTTGAAAGAAGCAGTTGATGCCGCTAAAAAATCGGATGTGATCGTGGCCGTAGTTGGCGAATCGCAAAGCATGTCGGGCGAGTCATCAAGCCGTTCGGATATTGATATTCCGGAAAGTCAGAAAAACATGCTAAAGGAACTTTCAAAACTGGGTAAACCGATGGTGATCGTGCTGTTTAACGGCAGGCCACTTACTTTAACCTGGGAAGATAAACATGCCAACGCCATATTAGATGTTTGGGCGCCGGGTACGGAAGCAGGTAATGCTATTGCTGATGTATTGTTCGGCGACTATAACCCAGCCGGTAAGTTAACCGCTACCTTCCCGCGCAGCGTTGGGCAGATACCTATTTATTATAACCACAAAAACACAGGCAGGCCATACAGTGGCGGCCCATCAAAATTCAAGTCAAATTATCTTGATATTTCAAACGATCCGCTTTATCCGTTTGGCTACGGTTTAAGCTACACCACTTTTGGTTACAGCGCGGTTAGCGTAAGCAAAAACAAGTTAAAAGGTAATGAAACTTTAACAGCTACAGTTACCGTAACAAATACCGGTAAATATGCGGGCGAAGAAGTGGTACAGTTATATATAAGCGACCCCGTTGCAAGCATCAGCCGTTCGGTAAAGGAACTTAAAGGTTACCAAAAAATAAGCCTTCAGCCTGGTGAGGCAAAGCAGGTAAGTTTTAATATTACCCCCGAGCAATTGAAGTTTTATAACAGCCAGCTTAAGTACGACTGGGAACCAGGCGAATTTGTTGTTGAGATAGGAACCAGCTCGGCCAACACGCACAATACCTCAGTTTGGTGGGCTAAATAGAACCATTTGGAGTATAATACATTTTTAGCACTTTGTTAAAAAATACAAAGGTATTTTTTAGCACATAAAAATATCTGCACGGCACCGGTAAGAAAATTTTACCGGTGCCGTTTTGTTTTAAAAAAGATGTGTAAAATGTTGCGCAAGTGTGTGAAATCGATTGTAATAAATGTAATATGAACATTTATTGCTTGAAAAGTATCGGTCGTGCAAATGTATATTTAACATTTATTATTGGGTGATTAATAATAAATGTTGCCATGACAGTATTTGCAAAGTATGATGATATTTTAACACTTTGGCAAATTTTAACAATTAGCGTTTGTACATTAAAATTGGATTAAAATATTAGAGGTAACAGGCCTGTTACCAAAATATTTATTGTTTTAGTAACTTTTGCAGAACCGTTATTGATTAATAGCAACATTTTTACAATGCGATATTTTAAAAAATATTGGCTATGTGTTGACAATGTGTTAATGAAAGTGTTGCGATTTGTAATTTTATCGGATAAACTGATCTATAAATAATTAATTTGTAAATCTGCTTTTTTTACTTGTGTATACAGTACACACTAATTACATTAGTTCCATAGCCAATATAAATTTCTGTTTTGACAGAAATCGTTCAAAATCTAATATTATTATAACATTTTAACTTTAATGTTGCTTCAGTAACGGGAGCATAAAAAAGGTGACTACACGGATAAAAAGTTTAAAATTTATACGAGAGAAGTTCATATGATAAAACTTTTACATTTTTTACTTTCCAACACTTCATCCTCAATTAATCTGTTTAACAGGGCCTATCTCACAATTGCCCAGTCAAAACCGGTTACCCGCAAGTGTGCAATTTTTCATTTTAAAACATAGCCCACCAATTATCGACTCAAAAACTTAAATCAAATATATTAATCAACTAAATCTCAATCTCATGTTTAAAAGTTTACTCCTCAAAGGAAGATACTTGGGTTTGCTGCTATGCTGCCTGGTATCTTCATTGGTAGTTACAGCACAAACAAAGTACAAAGGTAAGGTTATCGGCTCCGACGATAAATTACCGGTTGTTGGCGCGTCCATACGCGTTAAAGGTACAACTACAGGTGCTGTAACTGATGTTAATGGTGAATTCACCTTAACCCTAAGCCCGGGCAATGTCCTGGTGGTATCGTACATCGGTTATCAAAGCGCCGAGATCAAGGTGGGTACCGATGTTAACCTTCGGGTTACACTGCAATCCGGCAGCAGCACGTTGAACGAGGTTGTGGTAACAGGTTACACCGCTCAGCGTAAAAAGGACATCACCGGTTCGGTATCGGTAGTTAACGTTGCAACCATGAAAACAGTACCTGCGTCAAACACTGCCAGCTTACTTCAGGGTACTGCAGCGGGTGTTACAGTAGTAAACTCCGGTAACCCGGGTGCCAATACTACTGTAAACGTACGTGGTGTGGGTTCTATTTTCAGTACTGCACCGCTTATTGTAATTGATGGTGTTCAGGGTTCATTAAATGATATCAACCCTAATGATATCGAATCAATGCAGGTATTGAAAGACGGTCAGGCATCAATTTACGGTGTGCGTGGTTCAAACGGTGTTGTGGTAGTAACAACAAAAAAAGGAAAAAGCGGTGCTGCAACCATCTCTTATGATGCTTACTATGGTACACAAAGGCCGTTAAAAGATGGTTTTAAACTTGCCGATACCAAAACTTACGTTGAAGCAATTTATCAATCATACAAAAACAGCCCTAACGCTGATGGTTCCAGCCCTTTGGCTGGTGGTAATGTGCAATATGATCCTGGAAAAACAGGCACCTGGACAATACCAGACTATATCACACCGGCTGGTGGAAAAGAAGGCGATCCAAAAACCAATCCATCAACTTATTTGTTAAACCCCTTCGCAACCGATAATCAGATCACCCGTGCCAACAAACAAGGTACCGACTGGTTTCATGAGGTTTTTAAACCAGCTCCAATACAAAGCCATAATATTACAGCAAGCGGTGGTAGCGATAAATCAACTTACCTGATGTCAATAAGCTACCTTAACCAACAAGGTACTTTGATCGACACCTACTTTAAACGGTATGCGGCCAGGATTAATACCAATTTTGCGGTAGGTCCGCACATCCGTGTAGGTGAAAACGCTTACATTTTTTACAAAAGAAATCCTAACGTAAGTAACAACCAAAACGAAGGTAACGCGATATCGTATATATACCGTGAACCGCCTATTATCCCGGTTTATGATATCATGGGTAATTATGCCGGTACCCGTTCAGGTAGCTTAGGTAACTCAAGTAACCCGGTTGCCGTTCAGGAACGTTCAAAAGATAACAGGAATAACAACTGGGATATAACCGGTAACGTTTATGCAGAGGCTGACTTCCTGAAACACTTTACCATCCGTACTCAATTTGGTGGTACAGTTGATAACTACTATTACTATTACTTTACAAAACCGGCTTATGAAAATTCAGAAGGTAATACTTCAACCAACGGTTTTACTGAAGTTGCAGGGTACAACAGCCAATACACCTGGACTAATACTTTAAACTACAAACAGCAGTTTGGTAAACATAGCATTAACTTTTTAGCCGGTTCTGAGGCTATAACCACTTACAAACGCGGTATCCGCGCAGGTGGCGGTAACTATAATATATCGTTCGACCCTAACTATGTAACTGTAGCCAACGGTGCTAATCCGCCAAGTACCGCTGTTGACCAGCTGTTTGACTCAGGCCTGCTTTCGTATTTTGCAAAGTTGGATTACCAGTTTAACGACAAATATATTTTAGGTGCAACAGTTCGTCGTGATGGTTCTTCATATTTTGCCCCTGGCCATCAGTGGGGTACGTTCCCAGCTATAACTGCAGGTTGGAGAGTTTCGAAAGAAGCATTCCTGAAAGATGTTAGCTGGATCAATGATTTGAAGATCCGTGCAAGCTATGGTAGCCTTGGTTCACTTGCAGGTGTTGAAACCCGCTTAAGTAATGCCTACAGTTTGTATAAACAATCAAACGGTAATGCCAATTATGATATTACCGGTACCGGTAATTCAACAATTACAGGTTTATACCGTGTACAAACAGGTAACTTAGCTACTACGTGGGAAACTGATAAAACAAAAAATATTGGTTTTGACGCTACTTTATTAAATAACAAATTTGATTTGTCATTTGATTATTTTGAAAAATCAGTTACAGGTTTATTATTCAAGTCTGGCGATCCTGCAATTTCGCTTGCCCCCGCAGCTGTTGAAAATTTACCTTACGTTAATGGTGGTAATATTAAAAACAAAGGTTATGAAATTGCGGCCAGCTATCATGGTAACGTAGGCAGCGATTGGAAATATGACCTGAGCTTAAATGTAAGCCATTATTCAAACATGGTAACAGATTTGAACGGCATCAAGTACCAAGACCCTAACAGTCAAGGTTCAACCCGTATCCAAAACTTTGTAAGGACCCAGCCAGGCCAGCCGGTGGGCGAATTTTACGGTTATAAAGTTATCGGTTTATACCGTGATGCTGCCGACATAGCCGCGTCGCCAACTGACGTTAATGCAAGGCCTGGTTTATTTAAATATGCCGACGTTAACGGCGATGGCAAGATCTCCTCTGCTGATAAAACATTCATCGGTAATCCGAACCCTAAATTTACTGGTGGCTTTACCTTTAACCTTACTTATAAAAACTTTGACCTGAATGCCTTCCTTTACGGTTCATTCGGTAATAAGATCTTTAACTATATTAAATATTGGACTTACTTCCCGCAGGTATTTACCGGTAACGTAAGTGCTGATATATTAGGCCCTAAAGTTTGGAAACCAGGTGCCGATAATAGCCAGGCTACCATACCGGTATTAACCCGTACAGCTAACGCTGATAATACCGGCGATCCAAACTCATGGTATGTTGAAAGCGGCACATATGTTAGGTTGAAATCATTAACTTTAGGTTATACTTTACCAAATTCACAGATCAAAGCTTTGGGTATTAAAAGATTAAGGTTTTACCTGTTAGCAAACAATTTATTCACTATTACTAAATACTCTGGTTTAGATCCTGAGCTTCAGCCTTCAAACCTGAATGATAACACCAGCTTCGGTATCGATTTTGGTAACTATCCTGCCGGGCAGAAGATATACAATATCGGTGTTAACGCCTCTTTTTAATGTGTGATAAATTTTTAATATAAAAGTTATGAAAAAAATTCAAATAAAACTGATCATACCAATAGTATTGCTGTTGGTATGCCTGGTGTACGCGTGCCGCAAGGATATGCTTAACAGACCTATTCTGCAAAGCTTAAGCCCGAGTATCGTGGCCAATAAAACCGGTGTTGAAAGCTTGCTTATCGGTACCTACTCCCTGTTGGACGGTGTAGGTGGTAATGGCGGTGGTATAAACGCTGCCGGTTCAAACTGGTTGTTTGGTAGTGTTGCCGCGGGTGATGCTTATAAAGGCTCGGAACCATCAGATGGTGGTAACGATGCCTTGCCTGTTGGTAACTTTACCTATTCAACTTCTAATGCTTACATCAAATCAAAATATCAGCTTTGCTTTAACGGCGTAAGCCGGGCTAATGATGTTTTGCGTACGCTTCCATTGGCTAAAGATATCAGCGCCGATGATGTAAAAAGGATCACAGGTGAGGCACGTTTCTTAAGAGGCTACTATTACATGGAGCTTAAGAAAATGTATAACATGATCCCTTATATCGATGAAACGCAAGCTGATGCTAACCAGCCCAACGATAAGGATATCTGGCCTAATATTGAAGCTGATTTACAGGCAGGGGTTGATAATATCGCAGAGGTTGACCCATCGAAAAGCCAAAAAGGGCGTGCCAACAAATGGATTGCTGAAGCTTATTTAGCAAAGGCCTATATGTTTGAGCATAAATTCGCGGCCGCTAAACCTTTATTCGATGATTTGATTGCAAACGGTAAAAGAACAAGCGGACAAAAATGGGCTTTAAATCCAAACATGCAGTTTAACTTTAGCCCTGATCCCAACCAGAAAAATAGCGTCGAGTCAATATTTGCTGCGCAGGCGTCTGTTAATGATAATTCAGGTGGTAATAATGGTAATACCGGCGACGAGTTGAACTTTCCTTATAACAGTGGCCCTGGTGCATGCTGCGGTTGGTTTAATCCTTCACAATCGTTAGGTAACTCATTTAAAACAGATGCTAACGGTTTACCTTTGTTTACTACTTACAATAGTGGTAAAAAAGTAAGCGGGAAAACTGACCCTTATACCGGAACTTTAGACCCCCGTATCGATATAACTATGGGCCGTCCTAACATCCCTTACCTTGATTGGGGCAATCCTCCGGCAAGCTGGATCCGTGACCCTACGGATGGGGTTTTCAATCCACGTAAAAATGTTTATTCATCAGCTGAAAAAGGTACTAATTCAAGTACAGAAAATTACTGGGCCGCCAACGAGGTTACCTCAAATAATGTGAATTTAATGCGTTATTCAGACTTGCTTTTGATGGCTGCTGAAGCTGAAGTAGAGGTAGGTAGTGTTGATAAAGCTTTAGAATATGTTAACATGGTGCGTAATCGCGCTGCTAATCCCATATGGTGGATTTACAAAGGCTCAGCTTACAGTCCTAAAGCGTCAGAGTATGCTGTTAAGACAGATCCGGCCGATAATTATTTAGTTAAACCTTATCCTGCCGGCGCATTTGCTGACAAAAATTATGCCCGTACAGCTATCCATTTCGAGCGCAAACTTGAATTAGCTATGGAAGGTCAACGTTTCTTCGACTTACAACGCTGGGACCAGGGTACCGGCAGCATGGCTGATGAGATCAATGCCTTCTTTGCATATGATATTAACACCAACTCGCAGCTTAACGGTGCTCACTTTACCAAAGGTAAAAACGAGTATTATGCTATACCTCAAAGTGAGATCGACCTTTCTGGTGCAACAGGGGCTTCAAAACTTAAACAAAATCCTGGTTATTAATTAACCATTGATTTTAAAATAATTAACTTTAGGTGGAGATAATTGTCTCCACCTTTTTTTATAGCTTACTAACCAATAATGAAGTACACCTTTCCCCTTGCATGCCTGGTTGCCGTATTATTTGGAGCCTGTAAAAAAGCTTCACTTTTTGAGCAGATCCCTTCTTCGCACTCGGGTATTACCTTCAATAATAAAATTGTTGAAAATGATACCATAAACCCGCTTACCAAGCTTAATTTATATAATGGTGGTGGTGTAGGTATCGGCGATTTTAATAACGACGGGTTGCAGGATATTTACTTTGTTGCCAATACCACATCAAATAAGCTATACCTCAATAAGGGAGATATGAAATTTGATGATGTAACTGCAACAGCCGGTGTTGGGGGAAGCGGCGGTTGGGGCAGGGGCGTAGCTGTTGTTGATATTAACAACGACGGGCTTATGGATATATATGTATGTTATACTTTACTCGATGATTCGGTTAAGCGCACCAATCTGCTATATGTAAACCAGGGGATAGGTAAAGATGGCGTACCCCGCTTTAAAGAGATGGCTAAGGAGTATGGTCTTAATGTAAAACTCCACTCAACCATGGCATCGTTTTTTGACTATGATAACGATGGCGACCTGGATATGTACCTCACCGTTAACGAAGCTGTAGCAGGGGATAATCAAAGCACTTTCAGACCGATAATTACCAACGGAACACACCGCAGTACCGGGCAGCTTTACCGTTGTGACTGGGACCCGGCATTAAAGCATCCGGTTTATACCAATGTATCCAAACAGGCAGGCATCGGTACCGAAGGCTATGGCCACGCAGCTACTATTGTTGATATTAACCGCGACGGCTGGAAAGACATTTATGTAACTAACGATTTTTTAACCGACAACATTTTATACATTAACAACGGCAACGGTACTTTTACTGATAAGGTACAGGAGTATTTTAAACACACGGCCTTTAGTTCGATGGGACAGGATATTGAAGACGTGAACAATGATGGCCTTGCCGATGTTTTTGAGGTTGACATGAACCCCGAGGATAATTACCGCAAAAAGATGTTCATGCCACCTAACAATTACCAGATATTTCAAAATTTCGACCGGTATAAATACCAATACCAGTACACCCGTAATACTTTGCAGTTAAACAATGGCCCACGACTTGGCCAGAATGATTCTATTGGCGATCCTTCATTCAGCGATGTAGCTTTTTTAAGCGGCGTTGGTCAAACAGACTGGAGCTGGGGGCCAATGATAACCGATTTTGATAATGACGGATACCGCGACATCGTGATAACCAATGGCTACCCGCGCGATGTAACCGATCATGATTTTATAACTTTCAGGCAAATGGCCTATTCGGTAGCGTCAACCCAGCAGGTGCTTGACCAGATCCCGGTTGTGAAAATACCTAATTATGCTTTCCGCAATACCAACGGCGTACAGTTTGAGGATGTAACCAAAAGCTGGGGGCTTGGTGTTCCCTCGTTTTCAAACGGCTGTGCTTATGCCGACCTGGATAACGACGGCACTATGGATATGGTGATCAACAATATCAATGATGAGGCATTCATCTACAAAAATACATCCCGTAAAAATGTATTAAACAGTAGCAACTACTTACACATACAGTTTCATGGTGGCCCCAAAAACCTGAATGGCCTTGGTGCTTTTGCCGATATTTATTATAATCATGGCAAGCACCAGTACTATGAAAATACTCCTTACCGCGGTTATTTATCAACCATACAAGATATTGCACATTTTGGGTTAGGCAATGTATCTAAACTCGATTCGGTGGTGATCCGTTGG
>NZ_DASVOB010000897.1:0-1871 GCF_036383575.1 Mucilaginibacter sp. | reverse complement strand
ACCTCATCACCATATTTAAGCTGACATTCGGCAGCATACTTACGGATGTCAACGTAATTTTGCCGTTTATCTTCAAGTGCATTTAAAGTAAAGCCCCAGGTTAAACGGCCTCCGGGAACATTTTTCGCGAAGGTCTCCCGTAAACGCTGAACCACTTCCAGCGTATGCGCAAAGCCCTCGTCGCGGTTAATCAGTTTCACATCCCTTGATACTTCCCAGGGCGAAGTACGGATCATAATGCAAAAAGTCACAAAACGATTGCCCATCAACGTTGTGGACTTGTTGCCGGCCAGGAATCCCAGCGGATCACCTTTTCCGATCAAAGGGTTAGCCAATACCGCGGCACCACCCAGTAATGAGTTCTTAAAAAAAGTTCTTCTTTCCATTCGGTAGAAATTGTCGGTTCTAAATTAACGATTATTTGGAACGACAACTGCCGCGTAGACGAAAAGCCATAATTTCCAGGCAATCTCTATCCTGACCGGTCATGCAGCTTCAGTCCGGCGCTATATTAGGCGGAAGAAAGCGTTAGTTTATAAACTTGCATTTCCTCACTTCATCACGGCAAGCAGCTCCGAAACCGGCAAATAAGCGGCTGACAGTTTCCTGATCACCGAGCTAAAGAAAGTTATCGTTTTTTTTTAAAGTATTCAGCACCTCTTCGGTATTCAAAACGGTAGCAAACTCCCCGTTCAGCTGTGCGAGGGAAGTTAAATGGATGGTTTCTGCACTGTAGTGCTCTCCATTGATCCCTTTTTTGTTAAAGGCGGCGGTGGCATCGGCAACTACAAAAGTATTATATCCGAAATTACCGGCCATCCGCGCTGTGGTAGATACACAATGTTCGGTGGTAAGGCCTACGATGACTACCGTGTCTATACCAGCAGCATCCAGCCGCTGTTGTAGATCGGTACCGATAAAGGAACTGTTCACCGATTTTTTGATTACCGGCTCGCCAGGTAAGGGCTTTACGATCTCTTTGTGCGTATTACCCGGATTGCCTTCGGCAAGGAGTGAATTTGGATTAACTGAACAATGTTGAATGTGGAATATCGGGAGCCCGCTTGTACGCCAGTGGTCAAGCAATTTACGGGCGTTAATCTCTGCATCCGGATTATTGCGTTCGCCGCCCCAGTAAGAAATGTCGTTGAAACCCTGTTGTATATCTATCAGCAACAATGCAGGGTTGGTATTTTGGAGTGTTTTCATACCTCAAAATTGCAGCTTTAAAAAGACCAGAATTTTGTTGTGAGGCTTTATTTCTTTGTTTTTTATAACACAGGTTCATTACGCGCGCTTTTAGGCGAGGCACCGAACTTTTGTTTATAGATCTTAGAAAAATGCGAAATATTTTCAAAACCACTACTGTAGGCTACCTGCGATACCGGGTCATTAGAATGCTTCAGCTGGTACTCCGCGTACTCCAGCCTGCGGTTCATTTGCCACTTTACAGGAGTAGTATCAAAACGATCTGTGAACTCCTTTTTAAAAGCGCTCACACTTCGGCCTGTTAGCTTAGCCATATCATGAATGGAAAGCTGGCGGTTAAAGTTAGTCTCCATAAAGTAAGCAAGATCAACCTTTTTCTGGCTAACCAGGTCTTTCAGAAACGATACAAAAGTTTTTGACCTGTCGTTTGATAATACCTGTAATAGCATTTGGTGGGCCGCAAACTTTACAATACACCGTGAATAATCCTGCGGATGCAAAATATGCTGCATAACCTGAGCTACGTTCGCTTTTATAAAGTCGGTTATTTTAAAAGTAAAAGGCGGAAGGTCTGCCCCAAGTCTCTCATGCCTAAATTCCGGAACATGGCTTTCCAAAAAGTAGTCCACAAATTCATTTTCCATAAAAATAAGCAGACTGGT
>NZ_DASVOB010000896.1:0-3072 GCF_036383575.1 Mucilaginibacter sp. | reverse complement strand
TTAGTGAATGTAATTTCTGATTGTGGAATTGGAAGGTATTCATCTCTTCCGGCAGTAAATTTAGCCGTTGCTAAAAATGGTCTTCTCACCTTTTCAACGTTAATGTAGTCGTTTAAAGTTTTTTCTGCAATCCCCCCACTAACTAAATCAAAGAAACGTGCCCCTTCGGTAGCAAATTCCAATCGCCTTTCCCATTGTAAAGCCTTGCGGGCATAGTCTTGTGTCCAGTTTGCCGGGCTATAGGGTTTTACATTGTAGGATGAAGGGAAAGTTCCATCCAGTTTTTTCAGCCTTCCCGTGCTGGCTGCCGCCCTGTTTCTGATTTGATTAATTAGCGGCAGTGCATTGGCCTGTTGCCCTAATTCAATATAAGCTTCGGCTTGCATTAACAAAACATCATCATACCTCAAGATATCATAGTTTTTAGCCGAGCCCATAAATGGCCCAAGCTTAAAGTAAGATGAGCTTGTAGCCAACTGCTGGTTACGCATGGTATGAAAATTACCGTAAACACCCGGGTCACGCACCCAACTGTTACTGAACGGCTTGGTGTTATCATATTTATATGGGTGCCCGTCTATGCCAACGGTATGATCCAGCCTTGTATCTACAGTAACTTTTGACAGATCGGCTATGCTATTATTAAATGTATCAAAATTAGGTAAACCATTTGCATCAGTTGTATAGGCATTTACTAAATTCTGACTTGCAGCGTGGAAACCGCAACAGCCGTATTGAGGAGCACCATGCGGGTAGTTCAACCCATCTTCAAAATTTAAACGCCCGGCAGTAGTACCATCATTGATAGTAAATTGTATGGCGAATACCGATTCCGGCCCGTTCTCCGTTTCAGGTAAAAAATTATCAGCAATATCCGGACTTAACGAATATTTACCTGACGTGATAACTGCCTGTGTAAGCGTAACAACTTCCTGTAACCTTGTTTTATTAATATTGGTGACATGATGGTTACCATCCTGCTCGTATGCCTGGTACAATTTTAATTTAGCTAAATAAGCTTGTGCGTTCAACTTATTGGCCCTCGCTAATTCAGGCTGTGTGGCTGGCAAATTATCAACGGCATATTGAAAGTCGGCGGCTATTTTATTCCATGAATCATCATTTGATAAAGTGTTTGAAACTTTCAGGATATCGGCCTCAGTCGCGGTTTCATCAAAAATGGGGATGTTTTTGTATAGCAATTTCATAGTAAAATAGCTATGGGCGCGTAAAAACCTTAACTCAGCCAAACGGATCTTTTTGTTTGGAAAATCAGCATCCGAAAGTGAATTAACAGCCCTGATGGCTACATTTGCCCTTGAGATAGATTTAAACAGATTTTTCCAGGTTCGGGAAACAAAAGAGTCCATTGATGGGGTCACCAGGTTGTAATGCTCCAAAGCATCCACCTCGCCAACATCGCCCGTGCCGCCGCCGCCTTTATAAGCATCATCTGAGCGAACGCTGCCATAAGCCCAATCGCTGTATATTGGCCCAATCATATCGCCGTTTCCGATTGCCGCATAAGCCGCGGTTACCAGTCCTTCAACAGCAGTTGGTGATTTTAAATCTGAAGAAGACAGTACACCCTTTGGTGTATAATCTAATGCTTTTTTACAGGAGCTAAGCATAATCAGCCCCGATAAAATAGTGGTTACAAATATTTTCGATTTCATATTGAATGATTTTTGAGATTAAAATGATGCATTGGCTCCAAAGCTGAATACGCGAGGAATTGGCACAGGATTAAGGTCAATCCGCTCAGGGTCTGGGCTCAGATACTTGCTGCTTTTCACCGTAAATATGTTTTCGGCCATAGCAAATACCCTTAACCTGGTAAATACAGCTTTAGGTAAAATGGTATATCCAATTTGAAGGTTCCTTAATTTGAAATACGAGGTGTTAACAATGAAGTAATCAGAAGTACGGCCTTCATTGTTATTATCTTTTAGTGTTAATGCAGGTACGTTGGTGTTGGTATGCTGCGGTGTCCAGCCGTCAAATACACCAGGGCCTACATTTTCCCGGCTGTGCATCAAATTGTTATACAGTGTATATACGTCAAAACCTTTTCGACCAGCAACACCTGATCCGAATATTGACAGGTCGAATTTTTTATAGGTGAGGTCAATTCTTGCGCCATATTCTAATGCCGGCAGTGTAGTACCTATCCAGGTTTGATCGTTGGCATCAATTTTTCCATCGTGATTAATGTCAACATAACGGATCCTACCCGGCCCGGCGCCGATTTGTGTTGGGGCAGCATCAACTTCGGCCTGTGATTGAAACAGACCAGCTGTTTTATAGCCAAATATGTCAAACTGAGAATGCCCTATGATGGTATTATCTATATTGCCCGGGTAGGCTGGCCTAACGTTCTCCGGTAGATCGGTGATCTTATCCCTGAAGTGAGAAAAGTTTAAAGTTACATTGTAATTAAAATCTCCTGACCGTTGCCCGTGATAGGTTACTAAAAATTCCCAGCCCCTATTGGTTTTTGAAGCACCATTAACAGTTTTGGATTGACCTTCGCCTAATGCAGATGCAACCGGCGGAGTGATCAGGATGCCTGTGGTTTTTCTAGTAAAATAGTCAAATGAACCGGAGATCTTACCATTTAATATGGCAAAGTCTAACCCGGTATTTAACTCGTCAGTAGTTTCCCATTTAAGGGCCGGGTTTTCTGCCTGAGTTTGAACAAAGCCAGATGGCAGTGATCCTGTATTGGCACCGGATAGTGAATATGCGGTACCAACGTTCATATATTGTTCCCAAAAGCCGGGGGTAAGTTGATTTTGGGTAGTGCCATATCGTGTGTTGTAAAGGGCATAGCGCGACAAGTCGCCGATTTCCTGGTTACCTACGCGACCAACACCAGATCTTAATTTCAGTTCAGAAAATATGGTGCTATTTTTCAGGAAGCTTTCCTGGTCTATTTTCCAGCCGGCTGAAGCAGATGTAAAAATACCATACTGATTATTGGCACCAAACCTTGACGAACCATCACGACGAACTGTGGCCGACAGTAAATATTTGCCTGCATAATTGTAATCAAAACGACCAAACTGTGAA
>NZ_DASVOB010000895.1:0-17552 GCF_036383575.1 Mucilaginibacter sp. | reverse complement strand
ACACATACTTTTGGCCAGGTACAGGTACCTGCCGATTCGGTAAAGGCCGATTCCTTACGCATTAAAGAAAAAGTAGTACAACCGGCCAAACCCACCGATACATTATACAAACAATATGACTTCGGCGACCTGGTGCGCAACATTTTGCATCCCGGTCGACCGGCCGATGCGCCAAATAAAAAGTCGTCGGGGATTACTATCATACCCAATGTGGCATCTAATCCAACCATCGGGTCGCAGATCGGAATCAAAGCTGTAGCCGGTAAAAAACTGGGGAACGATCCGAACACCCTGCTATCGGTAGCGGCTACATCGGCTTCCATTACCACCAAGGGCATCATTTATTTTTATATCAACCATAACGTATATACTCCGGGTAATAAATGGAATTTTCAGGGCAATTTGGTTGCAGCCAAAACGGTTTCGCCCGATTACGGTTTGGGAATTGGCCAGGCATCAAGCGGCAGCGAGGCCGACCAGGTGCTGGCCAACCCCGAGCGTAAAGGCAGGGCATTGCATTCCCAATATTATAACCTGAGAGAGAAAGTATACAAAGAAATTGACAAGGGCTTATTTTTAGGCGCAGGTGTATCTTTCGATATCAGGAGGAAAATTGAAGACACCAAATCAACAACTGATCTCACTCCATACAACATTTACAGCGACCGGCACGGCTTTGCCCGCGATCATTATGCTGCTAATGGTATGCTCTTTAACCTGCAATACACTACACGCGACAATCAAAACCGGGCTTACAGGGGAATCTATGTTGATGCCGGCTTCCGCATTAATCAAAGCTGGTTAGGAAGTTCAAGAAACGCGGTACAATTCACTACCGATTTCAGAAAGTATTTCAGCCTGTCAGAAACTAACCCCGAACATGTTGTTGCCTTCTGGAACTGGGGATCATACCTCATCAGCGGTAACATCCCTTATCTCGAGCTACCCGGCACTGGTAAAGACCCCAGCTTCAGGAGCGGCAGGGGTTATGTTGTACAATATTTTAAAGGCACGCAATACAACTACTCAGAAGTGGAATACCGCTTCCCGATACTGCGGAACAAGTTTGTAAGCGGCGTGGCATTTGCCAACCTGCAAACAGCCAATGATGAGTCGGGCACTAAAATATTTCAACAATGGCAGCCGGGCTATGGCGGTGGCTTACGCGTATTATTTAATAAAGCAACCCGCACTAACCTTTGCCTTGATTATGCCTTTGGCAGGTATGGTCAAAAAGGGTTCTTTCTGGGGTTGAATGAGGCATTTTAAGTGTTGAAATAAACGATCCCCGGATCATTACTCTACGAATGAATTTGGGCAAAAAGTTTGTTTAACAAACGGGCCGCTTTTCCTGGTCAGGAAAGCGGCCCGTTTATTTTTGTTATTGCAGAAACGGCTTATTGTCCGTTGGTAGCGCTCCAACCGTCGCCCCAACCGCTGCCGCCGGCTGCTTTTGTGCCTTTTAAAAGCTTATCATATTTTACTGCTTGTGTTTTAGTTAAAACAGCTTTGATATTTGAAATAGTTGTTGCCCTTAATGGCTTAATGTCAACCAGCATTTTGGTGTTATCGCCTTTATCTGCTGCTTTTATCTTTTCAAATTTTTCAGATGACTCCTGGTATATCGCCGCAATTTTTTCAGTTTGTTTATCAGTAAGCTTCAATTGTTTTTGCAGCTCTTTTGATTTTTCAACAGGTTTGGCACCGGGCTTGGTTTGCGCGTTGCCTGCTGCAGCTAATCCAATGAACATACAGCATAATAAAAGGAACTTTCTCATGGTTTAAGATTAAATTAATTGTTATTGGTATAAATGTAACCATTTTGATATACAATGCATAACCAATGTTTTCAATTAAAACAATGTACCCTTAATTTGTTTTAGCTGTCATTTGCATAGGCATACAAACAGGCATGCTTTTGCTCCTGAAAATCAATTTTGTTAACTGTGTAGTTTTGTATTGTGCATTCCCTTCGGTGATATTTAAAAACTGGTTGGGCGCAACATTTTTAAAGTACTGCACAGCACCACTGCCTGCCCATTTTATTTCAATTTCATCAATCACCTTTGCCTGACCAATGCCCATCTCCTGCCTCAAAGGCGATGAACCAAAGCTTCCGCCTGAGTTGACGTCTCTATAAACAGAACGCTTAACACCATTCTCGACGAAAGTGAGTTTGATATGGCTTCCTATAGCGGCATTATTAGCTTTTGTGCCATTCAATTTCAGGCTGATCCAATTGTTATTGCTTACACCCGGGTTCATGTATAGTGAACTTGTATACGAGTCGCCAATATAAGCCCCGCCCATTTCGGCAAAAATATCCTGCTGACCAACATTCCTCAGATCGGCAAATGCCACACCATGTCCTTTTTGCAAATTACCCATACGCGATGATGAAGTAATATCGGCAAACCGTTTACCGCCAATATTCCTGAAAAACTTGTTAGGCACCAGCGATCTGAAATCGGGGTTACCTGTACCAAAGTACATATCCAGGTAACCATCGTTGTCAATATCACCAAAATTGGCCCCCATGCTGTAAACTACTTTGTCCAGGCCTGCTTCCTTGGTTACATTGGTAAACGTGCCGTCATGATTATTTTTGTACAGGTAGATGTTTCCGGCTTCAGGCACGGCTTTACCCAGGGCAGCGGCGGCGCTGTAATAACCTAAAGTACGCTCAAAATGGTAGTTGGCAACCATCAGATCGGGCCAGCCATCGTTGTTATAATCATAAAACCAGGTAGTAAAGGTCCGCTGTTTGATCTGGTCAAGGCCCGACTGAGCTGTAACATCTTCAAAATCCACACCGGCTTCGGTTTTACCTTTGTTTTTAAGCAGGTATTTATGTCCGTCCATGGTCGAAATAAATACATCAACAAAGCCATCGTGGTCATAATCGGCAGATGTTACCCCTTTTACGAAAGCCTTGATGCCGCAATGGGCAGCAGTGGTTACATTAGTGAACGTGCCATTACGGTTATTCATGTACAACTGACATGTTGACTCATCGGCAAAGTACATCGACTCTGAATTTTCATTACCTACAAATACATCCAGCCAGCCATCGTTATTAAAATCGGCCCAGGTTGCTGTTTGAGTTGGGTGAAGCATAAATAAGCCGCTAATGGTGGTTACATCGGTAAAGGTACCATCGCCATTATTACGCAATAATGAGCTTGGCTGGTTACCAAACCCTTTTGTAAGCCATGCGCCGCGTAAAACAAAAATATCCAGTTTGCCATCATTGTTATAATCTGTTTGCTGGATATTAAGCCCGCCGGTAATACCTGTTAAGCCGGCAGCCTCAGTACGGTCGCTAAATGTGCCGTCCTGGTTATTTTGAAAGTAATGCATAGGGTCGCTCAGGTCCCAGCCCGATGTCATGATATCAAGGTAACCATCATTATTAAAGTCGTCAACAATGACACCACCTGCCCTGCCGTTAATATTAAGGCCAAGGCTGGCCGCTACGTCAACAAAAGGCTTAACCTGGTACGCAGTATCCGAGTCAATATTAAGGCCGGGGATCAAAACATTTTGAGGTACTTTTTGCGGATACTCGCCAAGGGTCATGTAAGCAATATTGATGAGCCAGCGCGACTCATAATCACCAGGGCGAAGCTTTAATAGTGTCTTATAAATATCAATTGCTTTTCTTGAGCCGGTTTGGAGCTTGTGCACACCATCGTCCTTAATAGGGAAAATACACGATGAACCGGTATGGTTAAGCATGCAATTACTTCGCTCGCCTAAACGCATGTAGGCTATGGCCTGGTCGGGCAGCATTTCATCGGTCGACATATAGTCGATATTATCCATCAGGTTTTTATAAATATTTACCGATTGCTGTTCCTGCCCGGCTTTTAATAACAGCGATGCCTTTGAAAACAAAATCTCAGGGCTTTTGCCAAGCCGTTTGGTTTTAAGCAAGGAGTCGCAATAAGCTAATTTCGCTTCCGGGTTAAAAGGATTTGAAATAGTGAAATTCTTCTTGTTTATCTGTTTCAGGATCGATACCATCTCTTCGTTAGATGAGCTTTGGCAGGATGCTATTATGGTGAAACCGCACAGCATCACAAGAGCCGCGGTAATTTTTTTCTTTATCATAAAATGTTCATTTACCCGCGCTGATAAAATGCTGAAACATATTACCCGCGTGAGAATTGCTACGGAATAAAATTTATTATATAAAATTTGAGACAACAGAACCCTACAGGGGACATTAACAAATGCCTGCCTGTAATTGAGTTAAATGGAGAAAATTAGCAGGATGCTTTGGGCGGTTGTTCCGGAATATCCAGATGAGAATTTATTAACGATTGTACAGGTTGCACAACGTTTTCAGGCAATGACATTACCGGGCAATAAAATTTAAATTGCACAAACGAAAGACTTACATTATCCTGTAAAACCATTTTACCAAAAGGAACATGTTCCTTTTGCGGAACAGGGATATCCCTTATCCCTCTTGCATCAAGTACATTACTATCAGCCAATCGGGTGGTTTCATAGTTAGGGATGCACATCAGGTGAAGGGCATTCCTTGTCATTCGCATTTTTACATAATTGTAAGTGGACTTTCCAAATGTAATATGCCCGGAGATGTTTTCAAAAGTGCTCCAATCATGAATAGTGGGCAAATTAACAGGGATAGTAACTTCGGTAAGGTCGTTTACATTGTACAACCCTTTTTGGATCTGTTCCTTGAAAAACTGATTGGACTTATAAACCAAATATTGATGCAGAATTAGCTGCCCGCTAAGATTGAGCAGGTAAATATTCAACAATATTAAAGCGATGGTCTTTTTCAAGAGGTTTATATAATTACCTAAAGATGAGGTTTATCAACCATATTTTCAAGTTTTATTTATACATGGATAGGTAAATAGCATAAAAGCCTTCAAATATTTAATATTAAAAGAAGAATTTAGCTACACCCCTATCCATGATATGTCAAAAAGGTTCCGGAATACTATGCTTTTTTCAACAGGAAACGCTTCTTTAACCAGTCCCTAACCGGTTCATCATACAGTTTAAGACAGCCATAGGCTATTGCAACGCTAACCACAAAAAGTCCAAGCCCGGCAAGTAGTCCCTGCGCCATTGGCACTTTATTATTTGCTACCCAGGCTATATGTAAGTAAATTAACGGGTAATGTGTAATGTAAAGCGGATAGGAAATATCTCCCATAAACTTGCAGATCCTGATTGAGCTTTTGCTTTTTAAAGTCCCGCCCGCGCCAATAGCAACAATCAGCGGGAAAAGAATGATAATGCAGACTGATTCATATAAACCATTCATCCATAAATGCTCGGCCCCTCCTATCCTTGGTACGCATAATATGGCGATGATCAAAACACTGCAAACAGTAAAAGCACCTTTAATATGGATCAGCTTACCCATGCGGCAAAGCAGCATCCCGGCAAAAAACGGGTAAAGCAAACGGGTAAAGCCGATGTTGAGCTGTGTTTTATCAACCGACCATCCGCCAATTACATCGCCCTGCGGCCCCATCACTGTAAAATGGATCAGCAAACCGGCCGATAAAAACACCAATATGGCAAGCAAGGTTTTCGAAAATTTACGGATCACCAGGGCGTACAGAATATTGGCGATATATTCAAAAAAAAGCGACCATGCCGGGCCATTCAAGGGGTGCATTTCCTGCCAGCCGCGGATATCCATAGATGGCAGCACGGGTATCAGCGTAAAACCTACTACCATCATCAGCAGCATTTTCCAAACCGGCGTATCATGAATAAGTGGAAAGGCCCCACCGCTCTGTGCATAAAAAAACACCGCGCCGATAATTGAACCCATAATAACCATAGGCTGTAAGCGGATCAGGCGTCGTTTGTAAAAATCCCATTGGGTCATTTTACCCCAGCGATCATCATAGGCATAAGCAACTACAAAACCCGATAGTACAAAGAAGAAATCGACCGCCAGGTAACCGTGGTTGATAATTTGATGAAAACGATCTCCGGAATAGGTTTCAAAAACATGAAAGGCCACTACAAAAAGGGATGCCACACCGCGCAGCCCGTCAAGAATTTGATAATGACCTTTTGTTTCAAGGTACGTAGTATTTTTACTCATCAGCAGGAAAATAAGTATAATGAAATTGGTTGTTTCAGGTTTAATGATACACGCCCTAAACCGGGCATAAAACCACGGCTATAAATATGCTTTAATTTATTGGCAAGTCAAAACCATCACAAACGAATAGGTTCAAACTCACCGTATATATTAAAGTTCTTACAATTTTATCATGAGGGGAGGGAGTAACGAGCAATCCTATCGTCAGCAATTTTCAAATGCCGCCGATAGGAAATTGAATTTCATGAAAATCCATCTATCATATCAAATGTTGGTACAAAAAACAAGCTGCCGGTTTTCGGTGTGCTGAAATCCAGGATCCTATCATAATTCCCTTCAGGCACACCGATAAACATATTATTCAGCATTTTTTGTACCGTGGTAAATGTACTTGCATAGGCTATAAAATAGGTACCCATTTCATTAGTCGACATATTACCAAAAGGCATATTGTCACGAACGATTTTTAAGTCATCGCCTACATTTGCCAAAGCAATATGTGAATTTGAAGGTTTTACATCATCATCCATTTCTATATCATTGGATTTTGACCTTCCAATTACTTTTTCCTGTTGCTCGGTAGAGAGCGCCTTCCATGCCGTTAAATCATGAATATACTTTTGCACAAAAAGGTAACTTCCACCTGTATACGCCGCATCATCATCTCCCACTATGCCAAATAGCTCGCGGTCCTGTCCATGTGGATTTTCAGTACCATCAACAAAGCCTAAAATAGAACGACTGTCCCAATACCTGAACCCATGAACCTCTTCGATGCTAACGGCAACCTGTGCTAAAACATCTGATATTGCCGCGGCCATATCATAGCATATACTGGTATTATCTGCCCTTATATGAAAATGCAGGTCGCCTTTGGAAGAAACCGCTACGTGTTTTTCACCAACGATGGGAACAAAATTGACTAATTCTTTAGGCAATGGAACAGGCAACTGGAGTTTAAGCCAGGCATCATATCCAATACCCATTACACAGCTTGCCCTCGAAACCGGGAAACGAACATTAACAGAATTATTAAGGTTGATAACCAGTTTGCAAAGCCGCTTAAAAACATCGCCAACCTCCGGAATGTCTTTAAAATTCCAAACCATAAATATGGTATTGTCATTAGTATAATCTGTTACATTTTGTGATTCCGGCTTCATAAGGTTTTATAAGTATCAATTGTGAGGTACTAAAATAAACAAATTTGTAAAGGAGAACCTGTTAATAAAAACCTGTAAATACATAACAGGACTATTTCAAAATCGGTAAACTTTTTTTAGGACGAGACAATCCTGTTACTTTACTTCTACAACCCTTTTGCACCTCTGGTGCAGTCCATCACCGCTTAAATAAAGGCGTTGGGAGTATCCGCCGATAGCATTAGCTATATGCGATCTTATAAACGCGGCTTAGCGGCAAGGACTATCGGAACAGTCTCCACAAGTTCAAGCGACTTTACCATATCCTTTGTAGTGCTTTTGTATTTTTTAAAATGAGGCGTTTGCAAGTGCGCCTGGTAAGCGGCGGCATCGGCATATATTTCAAAAACTGTGATCCGGGTTGGATCGTTCTTT
This sequence comes from Mucilaginibacter sp., assembly GCF_036383575.1. Taxonomy (GTDB): domain Bacteria; phylum Bacteroidota; class Bacteroidia; order Sphingobacteriales; family Sphingobacteriaceae; genus Mucilaginibacter. Next base: position 9,869 of record NZ_DASVOB010000895.1, on the reverse strand, counting down.
TCGGCCACTGCATATAAAGTTAAAACGCCCGGCTCAACGCGTACGGCAGTTTCGGCATGCTCTTTAAGTGCGGCCATATAGTTATCCAGTTGGGCCGAATCAATCCGAAGCTTGGCTATACGCACCACCTGATTTTTATCCTGGGCTAAAGCACTTTGGGGCATAAATACTGACAACATACAAATTATTAAAATTAATAACAAACCGCTTCCCAATGCAAGCTTCAAGGTTGCGCAGATCTGTTTTCCCCATACTGCGGGAGTTACATTTATTGCTTCCATTTTCAAGGCTTATCGGTTGTTGTATTGTTCATCGGTTACCTGTTCCATCCAGTCAACGGGTGATCCGTTCAGTTTTTCCTGGATAGCGATATGGCTCACAGCCGTGGTCGCTGTGGCACCGTGCCAGTGCTTTTCGCCTGGTGCAAACCAAACAACATCGCCCTGGTGGATCTCTTCTACCGGCCCTCCTTCGCGCTGCGCCCAGCCGCTCCCTGCTGTTACGATAAGTGTTTGGCCCAATGGATGCGTATGCCAGGCCGTACGTGCCCCTGGTTCAAATGTCACCAGCGCCATGGCCACACGTGCAGGATCGGGCGGGGTAAATAGCGGATCTATGCGTACTGTTCCGGTAAAATATGCTCCGGGCCCTTTCCCTGAAGGCTGCGAGCCGCTGCGTTTAATTTCCATAAGTCAATCTTTTTATAAAGATAGCGCTTAGGGATCCTGAATTGTTTTGAATTTTTAATTCTCCACTTAAATGATACGCTTTACAAATAGCTCAACCACCATTTCCCTTTGTTGGTTTGTTTATACGCGTCATAACGTTTGCATAAAGGATACATGGCAATTACAATTGCTATCCAAATGAGGTAAGCAACCGGCAATGAAAATCCGTACCCTTTCAGGTTAGTGGTAAACCAGATCGGTTGTTTAAGAAACCAGATCGTCCAGTCCTGACCGGGTGTAAAAGCAGAGGCAATAATTGCCACCACGTGGATCACATAAATGTGGATAAGATAATAGAACATCGGCACCCTGCCATATACCGAAACTACATTTACAACGGCCCCTTTTAATTTTTCGGTAAATGAAAGAAACAGGAAGGCCGAACCTACAGTAAGCAACAAGTACAATAACGACGGCGGGTATTTGTTTACCTTGATAAACGACAGGAAGGTAAAAAATGCATCTTTTTGCGTTGTCCATTTCACCGGGTCGCCGTACAGATTGGTATAACGCAGCACAATGAATACTACCATACAGCTACCGCCGGCAATCAGCAGGTTTCTTTGCCTTTTGCCAGCATCATATCCAGCCGAAAACCAATCTCCCAAACAATAACCTAAGGACATCACAGCCATTAGCGGAACAATTGGATACCCTACCAATAAAATTTCCTTATGCCACATAAAAAACTGCTGATCATGAAGCAGCGACCAGCCAAAAGCCTCTAAAGAGCTCCCCGGTACATGAACACCATCTAAAAGGTTATGTCCTAATATGATTACAACGCTTAGGCCCAGGATCAGTTTTTTAGGCAGATGGATCAATGCGGCCAGTATGATCATGCTTAGGCCCAGTGCCCATATGGTAATAAAGAAAAACATGGGGAACGTAATATTGAAGTTCCAGCCGAAATTAACCACGAACATCTCGAGAAAGATGAGCCACAATCCCCGCTTTATTAGGAATACGGACAATTCTTTTTTAGTTTTCTTTTGCCCGATAAGGCTTGCCGACGTTCCGGCGAGCAACATAAATATCGGCGCACAAAAGTGCGTGATCCACCTGGTAAAAAATAATATACCGCTTGTTTTTGTGAGATCAAGCGGGTCATAATAAAACGAGCCGGAGTATAAATAGTCCCTTACATGATCAAGGGCCATAATGATCATGATCGTACCGCGGAGAAAATCTATCGAGGTTATCCGGTTTTTAATAATTGTGCTCATTCAGGTTTTTAGGATGAGATTAAAGGTAGCACTTTTAATAAATGATTTTGACAAACTACTCCGCCAAAAACCTGCGAAAGTTATAAAAATGACTTTGCGCGTGCATAAGATCGGTGACACTACCTTTTTTTCTTGTATAGTTTTCCCGCCGTCAACTTTACAGGATTTTTTTTATCAGCGGCATTAAAAAACACGTAGAAATTACGTGCTAACGACTTTTCACTGTCACTAACCGTTAAAACGTAAGTTGAACTATTTTTCCAGTAAGAGTCAAACTCATAATCCTGGTTATTGGACGAAGCTGTAAGATAAAGCTTGCCCGAAATCTCTTCCCCATTTTGTTTAAAGGCATAATCAACATCAAAGGAGCAGCTGCTGGTTGAAAACGAAAAAAGCTTCACCGATGATTTACCATCAACCAACCAAAAATAAGAATCAAAATGTGAACCTGAACCACATACACCCGGACGATGATCATTTGTTGCATCCTCTAAAAGTAAAATAAGAGAACCGTTTTTTTGTAAACGACAATCTGGCTTCAAATCTGTTTTCTCCCACCCATCATTATTAAAAGTAGTTAAGGTTTGCGCTCCTATTTTGTACTCCCGGGTTAGCGTATTTCCAACAACTCCTCCATACTCTTCCTCATAACCTTCAATAGTCCTTGCTTTTATAATGTATTTTCCAATTTTATAGTTCTGGCGGGCCGTGACTTTATCAAGTTCAGGTAATGAAGGATAATAATAAGAGGTATCATTTAATAGTGCAAAGGCCTCGTCTTTATATTGATAAGTACCTGATTCAACAGTTAAGAAAGGGTGCGTGCATTCGCTATTATCATCATCCTGTTTACAATAAACATTTAAAAATTTAAGGGTATGCTTTAATGTGTCGTATTTTAAGTAAGGTCTGAGGTGTTTTCCGGATTGCTTTATAAGTGAGGTAAAGCCAAATGAATTTGTATCGGTAATCGTAGTAGTATTAATAGTATCTGTCAGGTCATTATTATTGGCGGCAACGTCCTCATCGCTATCTGCTGACGGAAACTTCACTTCAACCAGGGAATCTTTTTTGAACCTGAGCGCTACGGCAACATATGTAAGTTTTTTAACATGTTTGAGATCAATGTCGTTAAACGTGGTGGATATTCTATAAAAGTCCTTCATCCAGTCCTGTTCATCATCAGCCCCATTTTCTATTTTAGAAAGCAGGAAGAGGTAGGACGGTTCTTTGTCGGGCAGCCGATAAATTTTATTCAGCGAATAACTTGATAAATCCGTATAATCTAAACGCTGTTCAAATACTTTACCGTGGTAGCTATATTGTATCGTAGTGGTAAAAGTATCAGGGGCTGCAATTAATTGCGTTGCTTTTAATGAGCCATCAGAGCAATATAAAACCTTTCCGTTCACCCATTTGTGCACAACCCGGTTTGTGTCTTTATTATTGATATCCTGCTGGTTCGCTTTTATTAGTGATTGTTCAATCCAGGCTGCATCTTTGTTTACATCAGGTTTAAAGGAAGTGTTTTGTCCGAAAACATTGAGGTTTAAAATAAATAAAGGCGCAACCAGGTTCAATATTTTAAACAGCCCGGGTATTTTCATCTTAATGTATAATTAAGGATTCTTTATCTATTAGCTTATAGCGGATGTTTTATCACAGTACTAATTTACAAAGCAGCCCTTATCGTAAGGTTATAAAATATCTATTCAGCTTGCTGCTTCATTATTTTCTTAGCTCCTAATAAAGCCAGCAGTGTAACCGCCGAGGCAACTGTTAAGTAATAGCCTACATAAGCAAGTCCGTAATTGTGTGCCAAGGTGGTTGCTAAATAAGGAGTGAGCGAGGCCCCTAAAATACCGGCCAGCGTAAAGGCAAGTGAAGCCCCGGTGTAACGTACTGCCGGCGGAAAAATACCAGCCAGCGCAGTACCTATCGGCCCATAGGTAAGGCCCATCAAAAACATGCCCAGCGACAGGAACGCAGCGGTTATAACCAAACTGCCGGTACTAAATAATGGCGCAAAAACAAGCCCGAAAGCCATAATACATATGGTAGCTACAATAAGCATTTTGTTGCGCCCGTACTTATCGGCCAGTATGGCCGACAATGGGATCCCCAAACCAAAAAACAGCATGGATATCATTTGTATAATGAGGAAGCTGCTTTTAGGATAATGCAGCGCCGAAGTACCCCAGCTTAGCGTGAATACAGTCATCAAATAAAACAACAGGAAGGTGGTAATAGTAGCCAGCGTACCTAAGGTGATGGCTTTGGTATGCTTAACAAAAACATCGGCAACCGGCACTTTTGAGCGCTTGTTGTTGTCAATGATCTTCACAAATTCAGGCGTTTCGGATATTTTTAACCGCACATATAAACCCAGCCAAACCAATATGGCGCTGGCAATAAACGGGATGCGCCAGCCGTAGCTTAGAAAATCATTTTCACTCATGGTTCTGCTTAGTATAAAAAATGTACCGCTTGATATCAGGAAACCAATAGGTGCACCCAATTGCGGGAACATGCCATACCAGGCTTTTTTATGTGCAGGCGCATTTTCGGTAGCCAGCAAAACCGCCCCACCCCATTCGCCGCCCAAACCCAAACCCTGGCCCAAACGAAATAAGGCCAGTAGGTATGGGGCTGCAATACCAATGGAAGCATATCCAGGCAAAAGCCCAATGGCAACTGTTGACGGGCCCATAGTCATTAATGCTGCGACCAGCGTGGCCTTACGCCCTTTACGATCGCCGAAATGTCCGAATATAGCCGCACCCACTGGTCGTGCAAAAAAAGCCAAAGCAAATGTAGCCAGCGACTCCAGCGTGGCCGAAGTTGGATCGGCTGCCGAGAAAAACAGCTTAGGGAATACCAGCACCGCGGCAGTTGCATAGATATAAAAATCAAAAAACTCGATAGTAGTACCAATGAGGCTCGCGGTAAGTATACGGCTTACAGGATTTGCTGGAATAGGCTGCTGATTCATAGGCTCAAACATATTAAATTTGAGTGAATGCACAAATTACACGTATCCCCGCTAAGCGAAGTTTAATTACATTTACAGTAGCATTTTGGTTGTATAAAATAAAACCTCAAATCTTTTACAAATCCTGCATAAATCAAACCTTGCAAAACCTAAATCTATGAACACGAAACTATATACGTTTGGAATATTTTTTTTAAGCTTAGCGATAGCTTGCGGTTTATTCCAAGGCTTCCTCAGTTTTGAGATTGGCAAAGGAATATACACGCTGGATTCAATTGTCATATGGATCATCGGGGCAAGTATTATCTCTATTGTAGGGCCTGTATTCTTATTAAAGTATTTTCATTACCGTAAATATTGGTATGCCTTCTATGCAGCTATCATTGCGTTGATAACAAACCTCGCTTATATTGTCGTTCTGTGCTGTATTTTGACGTTAAAGCAAGGGATAAGCTATTACAAGCCTGTATCCATAGTTTTCCTGTGCGGGCAGATCATATATGGTATAAGCCTCCTATTTTCGGATAACGGAAAAAGCTTCTGGTTAAAAATAGCGGGGGCATATATATTAGCCATTGCTATAACATTCCTGTCAACAATTATTTGGAGCGCGTCTGTACAACAGGATGTATTAGAAAGAATCACGCAATGTACTTCTCTGGCGGCCAATATGATCCCCGTTCTGCTCATCATGCATTTAAGAACGGAGATCAAATTATTAAAGACAGACAATGTTGATATCCCAATAACGGGGGCTTTAACGGATAGGTTAGCGCACGCGAAAATGGCAGGCCTAATCATTACAATTGCATTGGGAATACTCATCATTTGTCAATGGCGCTCCCAGGTATACTGGGGAAAACGAAATTTTGAAAGCACAAAAGCGCTGGCCCGGATTTTTGAAGCGCGGATCTTTGTGAACAGCAAGGGCGATACCCTGCGCTATCGCTTACTAAAACCATTGAATTATGACCCTAAAAAGCGATACCCATTGGTTATATCGTTGCCATTTGGCGGCCAGCCGGGAACCGATACAATAAGGCAGATTGAAGGTGCCGCAGCAGCTGAGATACTATCAGCCGATGAGAATAGAAAAAAATACCCCGCGTTTATTTTCATCCCCAATTGCCCGGCAGGATCTGGCTGGGGTGGCATTCCCAATTATCCCTCGGTAGATACATTGGTTTACAAAGCCATCACAGCACTGGATACTGTATTTTCGATAGACGAGAAAAGGCGGTATGTTACAGGCATTTCAAGAGGCGGGTATGGTTCGTGGCATTTTATCTGCACCCGCCCCGATCTGTTTGCAGCTGCCATACCCGTATGCGGAGGCGAAGATCCTGCACTGGCCTCAAAAATAGTTAATGTGGCTGTATGGGCTTTCCATGGAGCAAAAGACCAGAACGTTCCGGTTAGCGGCTCACGCGGGATGATTGAAGGAATGAAAAAAGCCGGCCTGCAGCCAAAATATACAGAGTTTGCCGGTGAAGGGCATAACATCTGGTACCAGGTTAGCATTACACCGGGTTTATGGGACTGGCTTTTTGCCCAGAAACGGGAGTAATGATTACCTGCTATTACTGAAAAGTATTTTATAGCAAAAGCCTCAAATCTTTTTGATTTGAGGCTTCTTGCTATAAAGATATCATGAGCAAGCGAGTTGGCCGCCGTTTTTCGAAAATGTTATGTTACTTTATCACCTCGCTTACCAAAATAACAGGAGTGATATTGGTGTAATTTGGAAAATCAGCCCGAATGGCATCTCTATTCGGCGCGATAGCCGCCTGATAGTCGCTTAGGCTTTTTACATAAAAAGTACCAATAGCCATAAAAGGCAGTGGTTGGTTAGGAATACCACTGGCGATTCCTTTTTCAATGGTGTATTTAACCAAATTTGTCCCTAAAAACTGCGCTACCATTGGCATATGCTTCGTTTCATAATATTCCATATTAAAGGTTTTGCCTTCGGCATAAGGATACATGACGGATATTTTAACCAAGCCTTTTTCAACAATAACTTCACTCTTCTTTTCCTGACCAAACGCGGCAAAACAAGTGACAAAAAGGAAAACGATAAAATCGATCTTAATTTCATAGCAGGTTTACTTAAATGATAAAGTATTCTCTTTTAGCAGATTACACAAATATTAAAATATTGCTCTTATTCACAAAACGTTAGGCTAATTAATATCTATTCATTACGCAAACTCTTTACCGGGTTCGCCATGCCAGCCCTGATAGTTCGAAAACTCAAGGTAAACAATCCCGTTAACAGCATCCCCGCGCCGCTAACCACAAATACCCACCAGCTAATAGCTACGTGATCGGCAAAGCCTTCCATCCATTTATTTACAGCATACCATGCAAGCGGCGTTACTATCACAAATGCAAGTAAGATGAGCCATATCAACTCTGTTGATAGCAGGATCACTATTTGTGCTACGCTGGCACCAAACACTTTGCGTATACCGATCTCTTTGGTTCGTTGATTGGTGGTGTAAACGGCGAGGCCTAACAGCCCGAGGCAACTTATCAATATTGAAACACCTGTTGCCCAGGTAAGCAGGGCTGATGTATGTTGTTCTTCGTAATAAAACCAGGCTATGGTTTCGTCGTAAAAATGGCAATCAAAATCATCATCTGGATAAACCTTCTTCCAGGCTTTTCCCATATTTGTAATGGCTGTTTTCCACTCATTACCGCCTGGGGTTTCTGGCTTCAAACTAACATGTAAAGTCATCATTGGCCGGCGGTCCGGACTGCCAGAAAATAATACTAATGGATGGATGGGGAAATGCAGCGACCATTGATAAAAATCAGTAACTACACCAATAACATTTACCTTTCGGCCTTTGCCGCCACCGTATTTCAACTCCTTCCCAATAACATCCTGGGGATTAGTAAACCCTAATAATTTAGCATAAGTATTGTTGATGATGATTCCTTTCCCCGTGTCGGCTTCGCTTATGTTTCTGCCAGCAAGCAATTTTAGCTGGTATATTTTGATGTAGTTTTCATCACCAGACTTAAATGTCACTTCATCTGTTGTTATCTGTTTTTTTCCATCGTTATAAGTACCGCGCAGCCAATTATATACATTAGCCGAAGGCGGGTCATTACCCAAACCCACAAGGGCAACCTGGGGCATCAACCTAAACTCGTTCAGCAGTACCTGGTTGCTGCTGGCCTTGGTGTTTTCCCAGGGTGTATTAATAACCAGGATGGCATCCTTTTTAAATCCGAGGTTTTTATGTAAGGCGTAATAAATCTGCCTGCTTACAAAAATAGTAGCCATCAATAAAAATTGAGCTATAACAAACTGCGAAACTGTAAGCGACTTACGGAGCCATGCGTTTCGCGTTTTATTACTATTGCCCTGCACCTGGTTTTTTAGCACCGATGCGGGCTTGTAGCCCGATAACACAATTGCGGGATAAAAACCCGACATAACACTTATCACAATGGTTAAAATGACCAGGAAGAACATCACATCCGGTCTTAGCATATTTGCGTGAATATCAGGAGATATAACATCGGCAAACATTTTTAAAATAACCGGCGCAAGAAACACCGAAATACAAACCGCAAAGAAAGTTATAAGTAAGGTTTCGCTTAAAAACTGGAATACTAATTGTATGCGGCTGCTCCCCAAAGTTTTGCGGATGCCAATTTCCTTTGCCCTTTGAGCCGATTGGGCGGTGGTTAAATTCACATAATTGATGCATGCCAGCAACAGCAAAAAGATACCGATAGCCAATAATTGGTAAAGTGTTGTTTTGCTGGCTGGCGATGAGAAATTAAAAATATTATAGTCGGGATTGAAGTGAATATCGTCCAATGGCTGCAGAGCCAGATCGACGTTATCTGCAACCCCTTTTACTCCCACACCCGGCGGATTACTTTTATTGAAAATGGCATTGATCTGTTTTATAACCCCCTGGCACCGGGATGCCCGGTGCCAGCTTTACCAAAACCTCCGATGCCGAAGGGTTGTACTCCCAAGTGTTTATATGTAAATCAGCAGAAAAATGTTTGTTAGTTGTGACAGTACTAAAAGATATAAAGTCATGAAAGCTAAAGTCGGTATTTTGAGTAAGCGTTTCAACTACGCCGCTAACGGTTGTTTGAAGGGTATCATAGGTAACTATTTTACCAATCATATCATGATATGACAACGACGGGAAATAGAGCCTGGCTTGTTGGGATGTTAGCACCACCTGGCCTGGCGCATCAAGGGCGTGTTGTGATGAGCCGGCAAGCCATACATAATTAAAAATTTTAAAATATTGCTGATTAGCGAGTGTTATTCTGTCCAGATCTCTGAATCGCTTTTGTTCGTTTTTATCTTTGTCTATATAGACAAAATGAGGGGATTGTGTATATACCGGTGTGATTTCCTCTATTCCAGTGGCCTGGCTTTTAATCGCTTCAGCCAAAGGGGCAGGTACGCCACTCGAATAGTTTTTATTTCCCTTAGTTGATGTGTTCATCACAACACGATAAATCCGGTCGCTGTCTTTATGAAATTTATCAAACGTGAAATCGTGGTGTACGATGAAGTAAATGGCCAGGAACGCGCTTATACCGATGGATAAACCGATAATATTTATCAGCGTAAATAGCTTATGCCTCCAAAAGCCACGGAATGCAATTTTAAAATAGTTTTTTATCATAATGCTGCGGTTTAATTTCTCATGAAACCACTTCGGCGTGATTTCCTGGTTTGAAATTACCGACGCAAACTGCAGATGATGTTCCAGGTTATAAGATGGGATTCCTTTTTTTTGCTCGCTTTTATATTCTGCCGGGCTTTTACCTGTCAGTTGTTTAAATATCCGGTGAAAAGTAGTTCTTGAATTAAAGCCGGCATCGTATGCAATACCCAGCAGGGTGATATGATCATAAGCGGGATCCTGCATC
>NZ_DASVOB010000894.1:0-9149 GCF_036383575.1 Mucilaginibacter sp. | reverse complement strand
CGGGCGAATCCAGGTTCAGGGTTTTGGTGATCAACGGAACACCCCCATAAAGCTGCAATAATTCAAAATAGTTGTAGGCCCTGAAAAATTTAGCCTCTGCCACAAATTGGCTAATGCCGGCCTGATCGCTGAACCCAACTGCCTTTTCAAGTAAATAGTTACAATTCCTGATCCTTGAATAATTATTGGTCCAATAAGCGTCACTTGCCGGAACTGTATTGATACCGGCTCCATAAGTGCCTCCACCGCCAAACACGTCGGCTCGCCCGTCATAATGCGGGTTATCAGCAAACGAATTGTTGAAATTACGGAGGGCACCGTAATATTGATTAGCAAAGGTTTTAAAATCACTGGCTGATTTAAAGTATGCTGCTTCCGAGAGCTGATCCTGCGGATAAAGGTTAAGCCCCTTATTGCACGCAAATATGCCGACAATGGCAATGATTGACAGGATACTGATAATCCTTCGGTATATATTTTTCATAATTATTTTTCAGTTAAAATGTAATGTTTGCGCCTATGGTTACATACCTGTAAAATGGATAACGTTCGTTTCCGGCAGTGGTCCGGGTAATTTCAGGATCCCAACCGTCATGAATCCCGCTGATCTCCCACAGGTCGCTTCCCGAAACATAGATCCTTAAACGGCTGATGGCTTTGGTACGCGCCAGTAATGCTTGCGGCAAAGTATAACCGATAACAAGGTTTTTTAAACGCACATAAGCCCCGTTCTCAACCGACCAGCTAGAGATCTGGTAATTGTAGCCGTTAATTCCATTGGTGTGAAGATTAGGGTAAAATGCATTGGTATTATCGGGCGTCCAGGTATTGTTTACCCATTGCGTGGTTTGTGCCTGTCCAAGCGCAGTAAAAGGTGTGCGCCAGTTGTTTGCACTGCCATTGGCCCTGAATATTGTTCTTTTCCCTACTCCTTGAAAAATGCTTGTAAAATCAAAGCCTTTCCATTGCAAACCTAACGTCAGGCCAAAAGTATAGCGCGGAACGTCGCTGCCTAAGTATACAAGGTCGCCCATATCTTTTGCCGATGTACCGGTAGTCAGTTTACCATCGCCATTAACATCAACAAAATAATTATCACCCGGACGCAAGCCTGAATTTTGGCCCGGCAAATTGGTGAGCGGTGTGGCGGCAGGGATACCAATGGTATTGATCACTCCTCCGGGGGCGTAGTATGTAGCGTTATAAGTGTCAACCTGTGCTTGTGTCTGGAAACGGCCACCGTATTTAAGGCCAAAATATGAACCGAGCGGATAACCCTGTACTGTGGCATTATAACCGGCACCCAAGGCAGGAACGCCATTGAAATATACCAACTTATTCTGGCTGTCGGTTATGTTGCCCGAAATCGTATAAGTTACCTGACCAACGCGGTCCTTCCAGGTCAGCTGCCCCTCCCATCCCCAGGTTTGCAAATCTCCGTTGTTTGACTGGGGCGCACCGATTCCTAAAGTGCCGGGATAGGTAACACTTACCAGCATATTCTTATTACGGTTCCGGAACACCTCAAAAGTACCATTTAACCGGCCGTTAAGTACGCCGAAATCAATACCAAGGTTTCGTTTGATCACTGTTTCCCAGGTACGGTCAAGCGAAACAAGATTTCCGGTTGTTGTAGTTGCCGTTGCAAGCGCTGTGCCTAAAAGGGTGTTACTGTTGCCTACATTCAGCGATTGCAGGTAGTCATAAAGACCAATACCACCCTGGCTGCCCGATGTAGCGTAAGATGCACGCAGCTTTAACTCGCTAAAAATATTTATACGTTTTATGAAGCTTTCTTCACCTAAACGCCAGCCGCCCATGAGGCTGTAAAACGGTTTCCAGCGTTTAGCTGCAATAAATTTTGAAGAACCATCGTACCGGCCAGTCCCTTCAAAAAGATATTTACCTTTAAAAGCGTAGGTAGCTCTTGCAAAATATGAACCGAGGGCGTAATGGTTGCGTTGTTCATCATTAGTTACAAAGCCGGCCAGCGTACTGCTCACCCCTAAATTTAAAGAAGGCACATCATCGCTTCCTAAATTGTAAGTACGGGTATTGAACATATCATACTCATCCCTTTCGTATGAACTGCCTACCATTAATGACACATCGTGTACACCATTAAAAGTATTGGCATAAGTAACACGACCGATCAGGTTATAATATTTATCATTGATGTTTGCACGGAAATAATTTTCGCTTCCTCCTGTAGAGCCGCCCGATGGTGCAGTGGTCCCGGTAAGGTATTTATCATCATAAGAATAAAGGCGCACTGTTTTGGTCTGCACGCGGTCGTCCTGCCACCAAACATTATATCCGGCTGTTCCGGTAAATGTGAGGTGTTTCATGAAATTATAAGTCAGCGTTGAATTGAGTAATGCCCGGCTATTATTTTCCAGGTTGTCACCACCGTCCCTCAGCAAACCTGCCGGACTCGCCACACCTCCCCACTGATAAGGTTTTCCCGACTGTGTATACATAGGCAAACCAACCTGAAACCCATTGCCGAGAGCACTGTAACTCCCTGTAGTGTACATGGTTGGTTGCTGGATATTATTTTGCTCCAATGAAATATTGGTTTCCAATTGTACCCTGTCGCTGAATTTATAGCTATTGTTTAGCCTGAGATTGTAACGCTGATTACCATTATTGCCGATCTGAAGCTGGCTGCCGTCATTTAAATAACCTAATGAAACACGATAGGTATTTTTTTCTGTTCCGCCCGATATAGCAAGATTATGTTGGGTTGAGGTTGCACGGCCCCATAAATACTGCTGCAATGACACATCGATGAAGTCTAATTCTTTTACATCGAGGAATGCAGGTACCGGTAAACCATTGTAAAATGAATTTGCAGTGATACCCCCGGTTGTATTGCCCGGAATTTGTGATGCCAATATTACCTTGCCTTTGTTGGCCAGCGCAAAATTGGCCATCTGGTACCACAGGTCAGTTGCTGGTGCTACGCCATAATTATCATTGGTTTTAGCCTGGATCAGGCCGTTTGCCCATTGATCAATGTTTGCCATCTTGGGTTGAAGGCCTAACAACTTCTCAGATACAGAAGGATCATACTGGATCTGCATTTTACCCGCCTTACCCTTTTTTGTGGTGATCAATACAACACCATAAGCAGCACGGGCACCATATATGGAAGCCGAACCATCTTTCAATACCGAAATATTGTCGATATCATTAGGATTGATAGAATTTAGCTCATTGTTATTGTTAAGGGCAACGCCATCTAATATTATCAATGGGTCCTGTCCGTTAACTGAAGTTGCGCCACGGATCTGAAAGTTCCAGTTTTCGCGGCCGGGCTGGGCCGAGGTCCTGGTTACAACCATACCCGGAACCTGCCCCTGTAAATTAGCAATTGGGTTATTTGTAGGCCCGCGGTCTTCAAATACTTTAGCACTCACCGTTGCAATAGCGCCCACTACTGAAGGCTTTTTTTGTGTGCCGTATGCCACCACGACAACTTCACTCAGGTCGCTGCTGTTCTCTGCCAAAGATATCACCATTGGTGTGCCGGCATCTGCCGGTACCTCTTTTGTCAAATAACCAACGTAGCTGATTTGCAGTATTGAGCCAGGCGAAGCGTTGATCTCGAAATGCCCGTTGGCATCGGAAACGGCCCCTACCGATGTTCCCTTAAGTTTAATAGTAGCGCCTATTATCGTCTCCTTAGTTTTGGCGTCGAGAACTTTCCCGCTGATCTTGCCATTCTGCGCATAAGCTATCACAGAGAATAAGTACCAGAAAAACAGGGTCAGCAAGCCAGGTTTTCCTTTAAAAAATAAAGTAGAAATACTCATAATTTCATTTGTTAATAATTAAGTAATTGGTTTCTAAAACGGTTTAATTAAGCTGGTGGCGGATCACCTCATGCACTCACTTAGTATATGGACATAAAAAGCATTTCCGGATACTCAATTCCAATCCATTATTTCCATTAATTTCAATTTGGGACAAGGTTTATGATGAAGCCAAAGGAAAACAATGCAGTGATCCACCATGCGTTACCTGCAATGAGCCTGAAAAATTGTATTATATTTTGCCTGGAAGTTTATTGAGGGGACTTTACCGCTGTCCCATTCTTTACGTCGATTTTAAAAGGCTTCGGCTGAGGTAACCAAAGCTTGCCATCGCCTATTTCAACGGGCATCCAAAGGTATCGTGAGTCCCATTGCGTTTTGGGTTTCCAAATATCTCCCAAAAACACTATCGTGGTATCCTTTCGGCCGGCAACCTTAAGCAGCAGTGTTGATTGCGAACCGTAGGTATTGGTTTCCTTCGGTGCTATATCCCTAAATTCAGACCATGGGCCTTCAAGAGATTTAGCTGTGGCATATTGGTTGGGATTGGGCCTCCAACCCGTCAGCGCCGAGCCAATAGCATAATACAATCCCTTGTAATGAACAATTGCGCCACCTTCCATATGTTCAGGCATTAAACACATTTCACGATCTATATTAAGACAATCTTCTGTGAGTTTGGCGATGTGAAACCCGAGCGGGCGGTCTTCAAAAATGAGATATTGCGTACCGTCATCATCCGTAAACTGCCCGATATCCCGGCTTTCGTGTCCTAAAGGACGAAAGCTTTTGAGATACCGAAAATTACCATCGGGCTTGTCACTAACTGCTATGCCTACGCTTGCATACTTATAAGTGGCGTTGTCCAGATGAAAGTACATTACATATTGCCGTGATTTTTTACTGTAAAACACCTTTGGCCTTTCCAGTATCCAGTGCCGGCCAAGGTTTTCTGGATCTGTCATCTGCACAACATCACCTTTAAATTTCCAATTCATCAGGTCGGTTGAGGCATAGCAGCTTACATAACGTTTGTTGCTGTCAAGTCCCTGCCTTCTTTCTTCGCCGTACCAGTAATAGGTATCTTTCACCTTAGTGATCCCACCGCCATGCGCCTGTATATGTTCACCTTTATCGTCCGGCCATATTTCTCCGGGTGATATTTTAGTTAATTTTTGCGCAGAAACACGCATGCCGGCGATAAGGCCAAGGCAAAGAATAGCAGATTTTAATAAGTAATTTCCGTTTGACATTTGGTTAAGTAAATTTTAGATAAGGTGATTTCAAAAAAGTGTGATCAGGCAACAAGTTCCGTTGGGGTACATCTTTTATTTTCTGTTAGTTTGAGCCTGAGCTGATTGATGCCACGATGCACATGATTAACAACAGACTGGTACTGCAGGCCGGTTACTTCGGCTATCTGGTCATAATTCCAATCATCAAAATACCGAAGGAATATCATTTCCTTTTGGCGCTTAGGCAGCGCATTTAAAGCCATAGCAAGGATCTGCCGGTTTTCCCTGCCCGCTTCCATACTAACAAGCAGGTCTTCTGCAGAAAAAACGACGTCGATCTGTTTGCAATTTTGCAGGTCGAGCAGCTCTGGCCGGTATGCTTTCAGATAGTTAATTGCGAGAGACCTGGCCGATTTAAAAAAATAATATTTCACATTATTGATCGGGCCAAATCGTTCTTTCCGTTCCCAAAATTTAATGAAGAGGTCCTGTAAAATATCCTGGGCAGCATCTTCATCTTTAACGATCTTAAACAGATAGAAATACAAAGGAGAATAAAGCGTGTCGTGAATACGACTGAAAGATTTCACATCTCCGACGAGGGTTTGCTCCCACCATTTCGTTAACTCGATACCGTTGTTCATATTGGCTCTATGACTATTTTTTTTATAGGCCGCATCAGGTAAGCAAACTCAACAATGTTTTCCAAAATCGATTAAGTAGCTTTTGCTCCGGGCTTAATAATTGGTTTATGAAAGCTAATATGGGGGGATTTTGCTACCGCGATGGGATACAAATTAGCCATTTTGGCGGTACAAATTCAGCATTCAATAAGAAACCTAAATGGATTAAGGAATATAAAAAAGACAGTAAATAACTAAAAATCAATTATTTACATTAAACCTCTTTTTAAACACGGGTCTTTTCTGCTTTAAAAAGTCTGAAGGGTTAGCGCCAAACAGTTTAAAAAACTGGCTCCGGAAGTATTTTATGCTGTTGAACCCGGTTTCAAAAGCCACTTCATTAACGTTCATATCAGACTGGATCAGCAATTCTGCAGCCTTGCGCAAGCGGATGTACCGGATAAAGCTGTTGATGGTATGGCCAGACAAGGATTTAACTTTACGGTACAGATTAGAGTGGCTCATCCCAATCTCCGCTGCCAATACCTTAATAGAAAAATTTTCGTCGGTAATATTCCTTTCAACAATATCAATACATTTTTCCAGGAACTGCCTGTACTCATCTGAGATTGTTATACTGGCATTTTTAAGCGTGATAGTGTTATAAAAATACTGCTGTAAATTATCGCGGTTTTGCAGAAGATTAGCAATACGGGCCATCAGAACATCCTTTTCAAACGGCTTCTGAATGTAATCGTCTGCCCCGCTTTCAAGCCCTTTGATCCTGCTTTCGGGGGAAGCGCTTGCTGTTAGCAGGATCATCGGAATGTAACTGAGCTGCGGATCGTTCTTTATGGCTGTGCATACTTCAATACCGTTTAATTCCGGCATCATCAAATCACAGATGATCATATCGGGTTGTTTATCCCGCGCCATTGTTAAACCAACCTGGCCATTTTCAGCCTCATACACGATATAAGAAGCCACAAGTAATGATCTGATGTAACGGCGCAGTTCAGCATCGTCATCAACTACAAGAATAGTTTTTTTATCATTAACAATACCTTTCGTTTCAAAATAGGTTTCATCAGCTTCAGCCATGGCTTCCACGTTGCTATTCTCTTCTGTTAGCTCATCCAACAGTGGGGAAATAATGTCAACCTCATCTGAAACCACAATTCCGGGAAAATGGCCGGTACCTTTCAAAAGCTCCAGGCTGAATGTAGTGCCCGTACCCTGAACGCTCTCAAAATAAAGTTGTCCGTGATGCCGGCGTGTAAATTGTTGTGCCAGGTATAAACCAATGCCAAACCCTGCCTTCTGCCCTTGTTTTGCAGAGCGGTAAAACTTTTCAAAAATATGCGCGCCGACCTCTTTTGATATTCCAGGGCCATTGTCTGTCACTTTGATAATAACCTCGTTCGGCGCGTCATTCAGCTGAACAGATACCGCTTTGCCACCCGCCGAATATTTGATTGCGTTTGAGATCAGGTTAAAAAGTATGATCTCGATCTTCTCACGATCACCATAAATGAAAAGAGGGTCTGCCGGAGCGTTCAGTTCCAGGCTAATTCCGGAAAGCTTTGCCTGATGAACGAAACAAAGATATACTTCGCGGCAAACGAGCACGATATCCATCGGTGCGATGTGTAGCGCATCCGCCACGGCATCAGCCTTTCGGAACAGCAATAACTGATCAACGAGGCTCAACAAACGTCTTGAATTGCGGAAAACTATATTCAGGTCCTGGCGTTCGCCGGAGGTACTTTTGGCCAGCAGATCCTTAACCGGGTTAATGATAAGAGAAAGCGGGGTGCGAAACTCATGGGCAACACCCGTAAAAAATTCGATGCGCCGCTCATTCAGTTCTTTTTCCTTTTCCTGAAGGTTACGTTGATATTCGACATCTGCGTTAGCCAGTTTTACCTCGTATTATAGCTTTGTTTCACGGAATTTATTCCGTACGTACCAATAGATTATTCCCACTACTACCAATGCATAAGCAACAAATGCCCAAACCGTGGCGTACCAGGGTGGCAAAACAACAATGTTCAGTGTCAGTTCGTTTTTTGTCCATTGGCCTTCAGGATTGGTGCAGTTAACCCTCAGCACGTAGCTGCCCGGGGCCAGCCTTGTATACAATATGTTGCGCTGATGGCCGGCATCCACCCACTTTCTATCCCACCCCTGAAGAATGTAGCGGTATTTTATTCTTTCCTGCGCCGTAAACTCTATAGCGGCGAACCGAAAAGCCAAAGAGGCATTTTTATAGGGTATCCGCAGTGAAACAAGTTCATTATGCTCATTGGCTTTAAAAAAACCGGGGTAAAAATCCAGCGGCTTCGCGTCGATCCTGATATCTGTAAAAGCAATGCCCGGTGCATTCCGCAACGGCACGAGTTGTTCGGGGGAAAATAGTGTAAGCCCGCCCGTGCCACCAAATGCCAGCTGGCCGTTCCTTAACCTCAGTGAAGCATTGAAATTGAACTCCTTGCTTGCAAGCCCGTCGCTTTGAAAAAAATTGGTAAAAGTTGTTTTCTTCGGATCAAAGCGGCAAAGGCCATTGTATGTGCTTAACCAAAGTTGCTTTGCATTGTCTTCCTCTATTGCCAGTATATTATTATTACTTAAGCCGGCCATGGTAGTGAACTGTTTTGTGACTTTGCCGGCCAACGTACCGAAATACATCAAACCAGCTTCAGTACCGAGCCAGAGATCGCCGCCCGCAGATGAATGTATCGACCGCACCGGTTTGCCGATGGAGTAAAACCGGAAACTCCCCTGTTTTATATTAATTTTATAAAGCCCTTCAAAGTTACCCGCCCAAAGATTGCCGGCCCCGTCTTGGCACATGGAAAGGACGTTAGGCAATTTTATATGAAATGGCTTAAACTGATCTGCTTTGCGGTCATAAAGAAAAAGGTCATCCTGTAACCCGCTTGCCCATAAGTTCCCTTCATGATCCAGATATAAACACCAGAAGGTTATCCGGCTTTCCTTGCCCTGCGCGTCCAGCCCATGATATACTTTAAACCTGTTTTGCCCGGGCAGGTAAAGATCGATCCCTCCGCCGTAAGTTGCTATCCATATTTTCCCTGTAAAATCCTGGATCATACTGGTTACAAAGTCGGAACTTAATGTCCCCGGATCTTTGGGATCATGCCGAAAGTTAGAAAAATGACCGGAACGCCTGTACCAGATGCTCAGTCCACCACCATCGGTGCCAATCCACAGCGTCCCCTCCCTGTCTTCAAGAAGCGATTTTACAAAATTGCTGATGAGGCTGTTGGCATTAAGCGGATCATGACGGATGTTTTGGAACCTGTCTTTAACCTCATCGATCATGTTTATCCCTCCCCTGAGCGTTCCTATCCATTTTCGTCCATTCCTGTCCAGCAGCAATGAATACACGGCGTTACTTGAAAGCCCCTGTTCGTTGTATCCTTCCGACAAATAAGAGATTTGACTGCGGT
>NZ_DASVOB010000893.1:0-12710 GCF_036383575.1 Mucilaginibacter sp. | reverse complement strand
TTCAGCATCCAGTTAATGCCATACTTATCAGTAAGCTCTGCGAAGTACGCTCCAAAGAACATATCGCTCAAGGGCATATTCACCTTGCCTCCGGCCGATAGCTCATTAAACAAGCGCTCGGTTTCTTCGCGGCTTTCGGGTTCAACGTTAATGTGCATATTATTGCCGGTTTGTAATTTGAAACCCATGCTTTCCGGTGCATCGGTTGCCATCAGTACGTGGCCGCCCATAATGGTAAGTTCGCCATGGATGATCAATTTCTTATCGGCTTCGTTCATCTGGACCTCAGCAGGCAACGCTATATCACTAAAACGCGTAAGTTTTTTGCCAGTGAATTCGCCCTTAAAAACCTCTTTGTAAAAGTTTAAAGCCTCTTCGGTGTTGCCGTTGAAATTTAAGTAAGTGGTAACCCTTGCCGTGTTGTTAGGCTTCAGGTCCTTCCTGATCTTGAAACCAGTGCTCAGGTAATGATCAAGGTTGCTTAAGCCGGCAGTGAAGCCTTCCTGGAAGCCCATGCCAACAATGGTTTGCATATCCTCTACTTTATCAAAATAGATATCTATGTTAACAGTAGTGCGCTCACCATCTTCAGCGAAATTCTTCTCCCAGTTCATGACAGGGAAACTGGTATTTGTTACACCGTTTTCATCACTAAATGAAACCGCATTGGTGATTTTTTTTGGTGTGATGATGGTTTTATATTCTTCCTTGCACCATGTGGGGTGTTCTGTGTGCTCAGGCCCAACCATCTGATATAACCAGTAACCGCCTTCCCTGAAATCCATAAATTTAGTTTCGGCGCGATAGGGTTTCGGCGCCCACCATTGGTCAAGGATCTCGCTTTCGGTCCAGGCCTGCCATACTAAATTGATCGGCGCGTCAAAAGTTCTTATCACATTTAGCTTTTTGTTTTGCAGGTCTTTGGTAAATACAGCTTCGTTGTTTGTCATGATTGTTTGTTTTTTAGGTTTTGTAATACATTGTCTAACTGGCTAAAACGGGTTTCCCACAGGGCGCGGAACTGGTCCATCCAAACATCTACTTCTTTCATTTTTTGAGCATTAAAATGATAATAAATTTCGCGGCCGGTTTGTTTTTGGCTAACCAACTGGCATTCGCTCAGGATCTGGATATGTTTGGATACAGCCTGACGGCTGCTTTGAAAATGTTCGGCAATGGCGTTAGGCGTCATGGCCTGCAAAGCCAGCAGACTAATAATAGCCCGGCGGGTTGGATCGGCAATGGCCTGAAATACATCTCTTCTCATAAATTATTCCTATTTGCAATCAAATGATTGCAAATATATGTGCAATTAATTGGTTGCGGAAATTTATTTGAAAATTTTAAGGCCAATTGTAATTTTCAAATACAGATCTTAAAATTAAAGGAAGGTTTTAACAGGAATGGGAAGGCAATAGAATACTGCCGGAACTTTAAACTCAAAGCCGTTTAGTACCGCTATATTGCTTGAGGATGGATGGACTATTCTTCGTCGGTAAAATGAACTTTCCGTTTTTCCTGGGCAAACTTATCGGCATTATAGCTGTCGGATTGTCCCCTGGGTATAGAGAGAGAAGCCCAGTTTTCATTGCATAGCATCTTGCCTAAAAAAACTATCTGGCCAACATGATAGGGGTAATGGGCCAACTGCCTGTTAATAGCTTCCATAACGGTATGGCCCTGATTGCGGATATAGATGATCTTGTCGAGATCATCGGCAGTTAGTTTATCAAGTGTATCAAAAAGGCATTTCCATCCCTGTTCCCAGCTATCTAAAACTGTTTGGCGGGTAGGGGTGGATGGGGTAAATTCAGCTTCGCGATTGCGGGTAGGCTTTTCTCCATCGGTGGTAAAAATATCAGTCCACCTGGAAATCATATTGCCCGAGATGTGGTTCACGATCATAGCAACACTGTTTGATTCAGGGTTATATTGCCAGGATAACTGCTCGTCGGTAAGCTGCTCAAAAGTTTTTTCGCCCAGAGATTTGTAATAGGCAAATTGCTTTTTTACGCTGGTTAAATAATCGTTTTCCATAGGTTAAAGTTAGGGGGCAAAGATTTAATAAACAATAAAAAAGGCATCCTAATAGATGCCTCAAATATTTTAAACGAACAGGGAACCTAATCTCTGACCTCTAATCTCTAACTATTTCTTCTTCAATTCCCTGATCTCGGTTTTTAACTCTTGTAGCTGTTGTTGGGTTTGGCGGTTTTCGAGATAGAAATATATCGCGAAGCCTAAAAAGATCTTTCCTAACACAAACACACCGGCAAATACCCAGCGCCATGATTTATGCAGGCGCATATGGTTTGATTCGGATTCGATAGATATGAATTGTTCGGGAGGAGCCGTTTTTTCATAGCCGTTATGCCCGTGGTCTGTCCTGAACTTAACAGGCTGGGTGTAGGTTTCCCTGCGGATAAGACCATCAATCTCGTCTTCGATCTTGTCCCAGGTGCCTGGCGGAGGAGCAAGGGCCATATCAGCCGCAATTTTTTCCATGTCTATTTCCAGCTGTTTCAGGGCCTCATTTACCTCGGGATATTTGGCTTTCATGTACATCAGCTCTTTAACTTCCTCATCGGTAGCCACGCCCATTACAAAAACTTCAAGAATGCCGCTATCAATGTACTCTTTCATCGTTCCTCCCGTTCCTGATAATAGTGAAACATTCCTTTAGTGTTTTTCTTACTTCCTCTTCTGTTTTGTTTAGTTCTTTTGCAATATGCGATGTTGTTTTGCATTGATAATAAGCACCGAGAAAAACCTGCTGCTGCAGTGGTGTCATCTGGGCTATGTATCTATTATTTACCCAGGGCATATTTTGCCCGGCTTTCCTCTCGGTTTCAGTATCGAGGGTCTCGAAAAAGTTAGCCAGTTTTCGACGCGCTATTATTTGTAGCCGACAAAGTACATTTACCCCGGCTTTTGAAAGTTCTTCTATTTCGTTAGGTACTTCGTTAAAAACAGCCGCGAGGTACTGTTCAGCTACCGTTTTATTTTGCACCACCTCAAAAATATAGCCCAAAAGCTTTGCCGCGTAACTGTTATAAAGGCTCCGTAAAGCCTCCGAATTGCTCCGGGCCAGGGGTGCAGATGTTTGTAACTGCGGATTCAAATTAGGGTCAATTAAAGAATATTATAATTTCAGTATTCAACCAAATATATATAAATTATGTTACAAGTTAAATGGAAATTGTGCAAAAAGTGTGAAAATGAGGCTGGTATTTCACACTCCTGAAAGTTGTATATGCTTGTAAAATAATTTTTTAAGATCCGGTCCGGATGTAACATGCCTAAATCTTTGGTGTCTTATTCCTTGAAATTACAGCAACTCATTTATGCAATTAACGGATACTTTACCAACTGAAAATAATATTAGCTCTTCGGCTACATCGAAGCTATTTTACATCGACAATTTAAAAATTGCATTAACTATTCTGGTGGTGTTGCACCATGCTTTTATTACTTATGGCGCACCGGGGGGCTGGTATTTTACAGATAAAACCACCCACACAGGCGCACTCATTCCCATGACCATATTTGTTTCTGTAAACCAGTCGTTTTTTATGGGCTTCTTCTTTTTCATTTCGGCCTACTTTACGGCTTCGTCATTTCAAAAGAAAGGAGTAGCGCGTTTTACTGCCGATAGGTTAAAACGTTTGGGGATCCCGCTGTTATTTTACTCGTTCGTCCTATCGCCGGTGTTGAGCTATATAGTTTACCGTTTTGCCCAAGGGCACCGGATCTCCTACCTGCAATATCTGAGCGGTTTTGACGGATGGATAGATTTTGGGGTGCTTTGGTTTGTGGCGGCATTATTGTTATTCAGTTTAATTTTTGTGTTGATCGGCTCAGTGGTAAAACTCCAAAAGCCGAGATCCGGAAAAGCGCCATCGGCCCTTGTTGTGATATTATTTGCTGCGGGATTAGGAATTGCTACCTATATCGTACGGATTGTTTTTCCGGTAGGCTGGATACTTAAGCCGGTTGGGTTTCAGCTGGGCCATTTTCCGCAATACATCGCTATATTTTGTGCCGGGATAATGGCATCGCAGAATAACTGGCTTAACGGGTTTAGCTTAAAAACGGGCAAGTTGTTTGCCTGGCTGGCAGGTTTCATGATCCTGGTGGTATTCCCGGTAATGTATTTTGTAAAGGAAAGTACACACAGTTCAATTGAGGACCTTTGCGGGCAGGGGCATTGGCAGTCATTTATGTATGCCTGCTGGGAACAGTTTACCGGTATTTTTATCATGACTGCCTTGCTGATCATGGTAAAATATAAATGGGCAGGACAGTCCGCAATTGGGAAAGTGATGTCGCGGGCTGCATTTGGGGTATATATTTTCCATCCGCTGGTGCTCATCTCGCTTTCGGTAATGGCTATAGGCTGGCCTATGGATCCTGGCTATAAATTATTGATCGTCGGGCCGCTGGCTGTGGCGGGTAGCTTTTTATTATCGTCTATCCTGGTGAAGATACCGGGAGTAAATAAGATCATTTGATCCGATATAGGACATCTTATGTGCATAACCGGACGTTTAAGAAAGTTGATTATTGTTTAATGTATTGATTTCTAACTATTTAAAACAATGGCACGATATGCGTGTATAATAAGATACAGGGTGAGATTTAACCTGATTTAGTTGATCGATAGCTTTGAGATGTTGTCGACATTGCGTTCCGGGGTGAGATACGGGACGCATTTTTTTTGCCTCACCCTAAATCCTTCTCCGGGGGAGAGGGACTTAAAAAAACTTGTTGTTTAGTCCCCCCTTACAGGGAGATTAGAGGGGGGCTTAGCCGTTGTTGGTGTTGTCACAAACAACTCTGCGTTGCACAATTACCGTATCGGTCAGCAAACAGTAATTCTGTGATTATAAGAAAATAACGGGCATGAAAAGTTGTTGGAGACAACACCAACAACGGCATTGTAGTTACTTGAAATAAATAGAAATAAGCTTACTGTTTCCCTTTCAAACTATCGGCCTTTGCTTTTTCTTTCTTCTTAAAAAAACCTCTCAGGAAAAAGTTATGTTGCACCGCCTCCAGATCATCGTTTAATTTTATAGATGCCGCCTGTAGGTTGTTAATAGCCGATTGTGTTTGTACTGCTGCTTTTGGATCGTTCAATAATACGCCCAGGGCATTATCTGTAGTGTTGAGCTTATTGCTTGCTTTTGTAAGATTATTAGTTAGCGTTGAAGCGTTTGTTGCGGTTTGCTGCAACTGGGTTACCGCTTGTTTAATTTGAGCAAAAGTTGCGGTATCAGTCAGCATTTTATCGGCAAGGCCGCCCTTGGTATTTATTTTACGGCTAAATTGATTAAGTTGAACCGCCATTAAAGCCGCACTTTGAGTGGTAGCCTGCAGGTTACGCATAGCACCGCGCAGTTGTATGGCCATGGTGCTGTCTGCCAGTAAAGCACCAACGGTGCCTTTGCCCTGAAGGATGTTATGACTTAATGATTTAAAATCGTTGGTAATAGCCAGCAGGTTTTGGTTATTGTCTTGCAGGGTTTTAAGCATATCGTCGGTCGAAAGCATTTTTTCTGATTGCAGAACATCGCCATCATCTACTACCGGTGCCTGTGCGGTGCCACCCTCTATTACGATAAGCTTGTTACCTATTAACCCGTCCGACCCGATCTTGGTCTTCGCATCGCGGCGGATGTATTGCTGGGCAGCTTCATCAACGTTCATGTATACCTGAACCTCTGATGGGCCGATGAATTTGATATTGCTGATAGTCCCCACCTTAACACCCGAAAACCAAATGGCGTTGCCTTTTTTTAAACCGGCAACATCGGTAAACACCGCGCTAAGCTTTATATTTTTAACAAATGCTTTTTGCTGACCGCCCAGGGTAAATACCCCCAATATAAATAATACGAGGCCAAGTGCCAGGAATATGCCTACTATGATCGATTTTCTGTTTTCTGCTGGATCCATGATAATGGTATATCTTATCTAAGTGTTGTTATTGTATAAAGTTGTAATCGTAAAAAGGTTTCACCCGGCTGTCGTTGGTATTAAATACTTCCTCGAAAGTACCGGTGCGCTGAAACTGCCCGTCTAAGAGCATAGCAATCCTGTCGCCGGTTTGTTTGGCGCAGGTAAGGTCGTGCGTTATGATGATAGATGATGTATTGTAACGCTGCTGTACCTCGTTGATCAGGTCATTGATCTCAATACAGGTTATAGGGTCAAGGCCGGCCGTAGGCTCATCATACAGCATAACCTCGGGGTTAAGGATTAGCGTGCGTGCAATGCCGATACGCTTACGTTGCCCGCCCGAAAGCTCAGACGGCATCTGGTTAATAGTTTGCGAAAGACCCACTGCATCAAGTACGGTTTCTACCGCGGTATTGATCTCTGCTCGGGTTAGGTTACGTTTGTTACGTACCAGCGGAAACTCCAGGTTTTTGCGCACGGTCATACTATCGTACAATGCGCTGTTTTGAAAAGAAAACCCTATCCTGATGCGTAGCTTCTGCAGCTCATCTTCTGTAATGTGAGCTATATCCTGTCCAAATACTTTTACTATGCCTTCGTCTGCCTTAAGCAGGCCTGATATGATTTTGATCAATACCGATTTGCCTGTACCCGAACGACCAAGTACAACAAGGTTTTCGCCCTGGTAAAGGTCAAGGTCAATACCACGGAGCACGGCGTAATCCTGGAAAGCCTTTTTTAAGCCCCTGATGCTGATAACCGGGTTGCTATGATCTGCCTGTACTGCTGCCTTTTTCATATCTCAATTAATTAGCGGAACCAGCCGGTTATCTGTACAATAATTACTTCCTCAATAAATACCAGGAACATGGCAGTAATTACCGCACCATTCGCTGCTTTACCCACACCTTCGGTGCCTTTATTTGAATTATAGCCCTGGTAACAGCCTACAATACCAATAGTAAAACCAAATACAATTGATTTGATGAGCGATGCCACAAAATCGGTAAAGGTTAAAGGCTCAAAAACTTCCTGTATAAAGGTTGTCCAGGTGGTGCCTTCGTTTTGGGTAACATTCAAATAACCACCAAACAAGGCCACAAAGCCTGTATATGTTGATAAAATTGGAATAGTAAGCGTGGTGGCAAGTACACGGGTACATACCAGATATTTAAAAGGTTTGGTGCCCGATACCTCCATGGCATCTATCTGCTCGGTTACCCGCATGGAGCCTAATTCGGCACCGATACTTGAACCTACTTTTCCTGAAGCTATGAGTGCCGTAACCAATGGGGCAAGGGCACGCATAATGGCTATAGATACCAATGAAGGCAGCCATGACTCGGCGCCAAATTGCGATAGCGATGGCCTTGATTGCTTGGTAAATATCACACCAACGATGAAACCGGTAACTGATATTAGTGTAAATGAACGCACGCCTACTTCGTAGCACTGGCGTACAACTTCCTTCAGTTCAAAAGGCGGTACAAAGGCCTCTTTAAAAAAACGAAGGATAAACTGGTTTATCTTATAAAGCGTAAAAAAGAAGTCGCTCAGGCTTTGTTTAAGCTTCGCCAATCTTTTTGGATGCTTTGTTATGCTTTGCGTATTGTCCATTCAATAGGTACTTGTATTAATATACGGTTACTTCTACAAAACCTGCCGGAGTTTGTTTGCCGTAATTGTTTTATTTCGTTCATATACTTTTTTGCTAACTTTTTAAATCGTTTTAAAAACATTTTGTTCGATCGGTAAAATGAAATAAAAGTATTATGTATCAGTGCTTTATTGTGCTGTTTATGGCAGTAATTTAGATGTTTTTGTTAATTTAAAACTAAATAATGTAAAAAAAGTATTATATCTTACCTCTGTATTAAAAGTACATTTGATAATAAACCAATTATAAGTGCTGTAGCAAAACACCGGCCAAAATCCTTACCGGTATTAAGCGGGCAAATTATCAAAAACAGTGTTAATGGCAGATTAAATTACGGCTAATTAAATCCTTTTGACCATTTGGGTTAAATGTTTAAACTTATTTGTCTGCAAACCTAAAAGTTAAAATTTATATAGCGTAACACAGCCCCTAAAATATAGTTAATGAAGTGTAAAATTTTGATATGTTGCCTTGTTATGCTGTATATGCCGGCATTTTTAAGCGCGCAATCAAACCCATTTCAGTTTTCACGGCTCGATATCAATAATGGATTATCACATAACCAGGTAAACTGTGTTTATAAAGATGATAAAGGTTTTATGTGGTTTGGCACCCTATCCGGGCTTAACAAATATGATGGCTATAAGATCAAAACCTTTAAACATGCCAGTAACGATACTACCACTTTAGATGACGATTACATTGTTAGCATAACCCCGGGCCCGGAAAATAAGCTATGGATCGAAACCCGCATGGGCTTTAATATTTATGATCCTGCTACTGAGAAGTTTACCCGGAACTATAAAGATTTCCTGTTTAAAATAAAGCTGTATGATCCCTACATAGCTGCTATTAAGAGTGACAGATTTGGTGATTTTTGGTTTTTGCACCACAATAAAAGCCAGGGTATCTATAAATACGATCCTAAAACAACCCGGCTCATCAATTTGGTGCACAAGGATCATGATAGCAGTTCCATTTTTTCCAACATGGTTACCGATCTTGCTGTCGATTCAAAAAAAGGGATCTGGCTGGTATCCAATACCGGGGTTTTGGAAAGGCTCGACCCGGTTACTTACAAGGTTAACTACCGTAAAGCTTTGGGTGAGCTGCCTCCGGGCCTGAGCTCATCCTACAAAATATACATCGACAGGCAGGATGATATTTGGGTATTTGTACCGAGCTACTCATCGGGCGTGTTTTATCTCAATATGCAAAAAGGCATCTTTAAACATATTGGCAAAGGTGCGGCCGGTACAGGGCTCAATACAGATGTAGTATCAGACCTGGCAGAGGATGATCAGAACAGGATGTGGATAGCCACAGATCACGGCGGTATAAACCTGCTTGATAAGCAGACCTTCAGCTTAAGTTATATGCTTAACCGCGAGGATGATAATAAAACCGTAGGCCAAAACAGCGTAACCTGCGTTTACAGGGATTATTCGGGCATTATGTGGTGCGGTACTTATAAAAGAGGGCTTAGCTATTACCATCCAAGTATTATCAAATTTGCAGGGTATACCCACCATCTCAGCGATCCGAACAGTTTGCCTTTTAGCGATGTGAATAATTTTGCCGAAGATAAACTGGGCAATATCTGGATAGGTACCAACGGCGGAGGACTTATTTACTGGAACCGTAAAACCGGCAGCTTTAAGCAGTACCTGCATAGTGCTAATGATAAAAGCAGCCTTACAAATAATGTGGTAGTTTGCCTGTTTATTGACCGTGAACAAAAGCTATGGATAGGTACCTATTATGGCGGTTTGGATTGTTACGATGGCAAAACCTTTAAGCACTACAAGCATAGTGATGGTGATGTAAACAGCATCTCGGAAGACAGGGTTTGTTCTATTATGGAAGACAGCGACCAAAACCTTTGGGTTGGTACCCTGTCGGCCGGCCTAAACAAGCTCGATAAAAACCGGCAGGTAGTGGCAAACTATAAATTTGACGGTGATATCAGCAAAAATACTATCCATTCGAACTATATAAGTGCCTTGCTCGAGGACAGGCGTAAAAATATATTGGTAATAACCGCCTATGGTGTTGATGTGTTGATGCGGAAGGATAATAAGTTTACCCATTACCTGCATGATGATAAAGATCCCAACAGCCTGGTAAATAATAATACCAATAACATTTTGCAGGATAGCCAGGGATTAATATGGATCAGCACCCGCGAAGGGCTCAATGTTTTTAACCCGGATACTAAAAAATTTACCGCCCTCACCAAGCAGGATGGCCTGCCCGATAATACCACAATAGATATCAGGGAAGATGAAAGTCGCAATATTTGGGTAAGTACGCCAAACGGGCTGTCAAATATTATTGTAGACCGAAGTAAGCCTCAACTCCAGTTCCATTTCATAAACTATAATGAAGCTGATGGCTTACAGGGACGCGAGTTCGCCGAAAACTCATCAGTAAAAACCCGCGAGGGAGAATTGATTTTTGGAGGGGGCAACGGCTTTAATATTTTTAAACCATCGGCCCTGAATTTTAATAAAGGAAGTTCGTCCCTGCTCTTTACCGATTTTCAATTGTTTGATAAAAGCCTTGATGTAGGCGAAAAGGTTAACGGAAGGGTAATATTGCCCAAGTCCATTTCCCAGCTTAAAGAAATAGTGCTCAACTACGATCAGAATGTGTTCTCTATTGAATTTGCCGCCCTTACCTTCTTTAACCCTGATAAGGTAAAGCTGCAATATGCTATGGAGGGCTTTTATGATGGCTGGATCTCGGTTGATAACAAACTTCGTAAAGCTACTTACAACCTTGAGCCGGGCGATTATACCTTCAAAGTGCGGGCAACCAACAATGAGTTTTGGAATGGAAAGGAGATAGCCCTGCACATCAGGATCTTGCCACCGTTCTGGAAAACTACCTGGGCTTACGTAGTTTATGCGTTGCTGTTTATTGGCGGCTTGTTTTATTTCAGGCAGCGGGGCATTCAAAAATTAAAAGTGCAGTTCTCTATCGAAAAGGAACGGGAGGAGGCCCAGCGCATGCACGAGCTTGATTTGATGAAGATCAAATTCTTCACTAACGTAAGCCACGAGTTTCGTACGCCGCTATCGCTTATCATGGCCCCGGTTGATAAGATATTGAAGCAGGTGAGTGAGCCCGAAACCCGGCGCCAGCTTACCATGATCACCCGCAACGCCAAACGATTGCTCAATTTGGTTAACCAGTTGATGGATTTCAGAAAGATGGAATACCAGGAGCTTAAACTGTATAAACGATCAGGAAATATCATTGCTTTTATTAAAGATCTGTCATGGTCGTTCACCGATATAGCCGATCAAAAGCATATCAGGTTTGTTTTTGATACAGATACGGAAGAGTTTGTTACCAGTTTTGACCATGATAAAATTGAGCGCATCCTGTTTAACCTGCTTTCAAATGCTTACAAGTTTACACATGAAGGAGGCCAGGTAAGTGTGCTCCTTAACCTGAAGCGCAGTAATGAAGATGATGATTACCTGTTGGAGATCAGGGTGGTGGATACCGGTATAGGGATCCCTGCCGAAAAAAGGGACCGGATCTTTGAGCCGTTTTTTCAGCATGATATTCCGGGATCCATGTTAAACCAGGGCAGCGGGATAGGGCTTTCCATTACCAGGGAGTTTGTAAAGCTTCACAACGGCGAGATCTTTGTTGAGAGCGAGCATAACCAGGGCAGTTGCTTTACGGTAGTATTACCATTGCAAAAGATTGATGAAGCGCTGTTTACTGATACCGACTATCACTTGCAACATAACAGTGACTTTTTGATGGATGCCGAAGCTGCAAAGCCAAATCAGCCTAAAGAACACCGTGATATCAAAAAGCCAACGGTATTATTGGTGGAAGATAACGAGGATTTTAGATTTTATATTAAAGATAACCTAAAGGATGCCTTTAATATCATTGAAGCCGAAAACGGTAAAAAAGGCTGGCAAAAAGCTTTGGCCCAGCACCCTAACCTGGTAGTAAGCGATATCAGCATGCCCGAAATGAATGGGATCGATCTGTGCCGCAAGATCAAGGGGGATTCGCGCACATCGCATATCCCGGTGATATTACTTACTGCCCAAACTGGCGAGGAGCAACAGATCAAAGGTTTGGAAACGGGTGCTACCGATTATATGACCAAGCCGTTCAATTTCGAGATCCTGCATTCTAAAATAAAGAACATCCTCAGTCAGCAGGAAAAAATGCGTAAAACCTACCAGAAACAGGTAGATGTTACGCCCACTGAACTACAGGTTGATTCGCCGGAGGAATTGTTTATCAAAAAAGTATTGATGCTGATAGACGCTAATATCTCCAACCCTAATTTCTCTGTCGAAGAGTTGAGCAGCGAGATGTTTGTAAGCCGGTATACGCTTTATAAAAAGATCTTGCAAATGACGGGTAAAACCCCTAATGAACTTGTGCGTTCCATGCGTTTGAAACGCGCCGCGCAATTGCTCGAAACAGGCCATCTTACCATATCCCAAATTTGCCACAAGGTTGGCTTCAAGAGCCAGAAATACTTTGTGCGCACCTTTAAAGCCGAGTTTAACAGCATTCCATCCAAGTACCAGGAAGCCATGAGCCAGGAGTGACCGTTGATTTTCTCTTGATTACGTTGATTGCGCTGATTTTTCTGAACCAGGAGTGACCGTTGATTTTTCTCTTGATTATCTCACTGCCGCGGGTTTAGCGATAGCGTAACCCGTGGTATAACATTCCTAAAGCTTCCAGCTTTAGTAGTAATTCGTTTGCGTTGCCATCACTTCTTTTAATGCAAAACCCATGTCATTGCGAGGAGGAACGACGAAGCAATCTCGTAGCCATACAGGGCGGACACATTGGCTACGAGATTGCCACGCTGCGCTCGCAATGACATGGTTTATGGTGAGTGGAAAATCTCAATTCTCCCATTTCAAAATTACCTTCTTTTGTCTCACAATAAACCGAATCTGGTGATACTATTATAGCATCAAAATATCATTGTAAACTATATTAATGGGTGCACATTTGTAACTATTGTAGTCTTTTTATGACAATATTTTATATTAAATTATTGATAATTAAACTGTTAGATGTGGTTGACATTTGT
>NZ_DASVOB010000892.1:0-3715 GCF_036383575.1 Mucilaginibacter sp. | reverse complement strand
GCTCTAAATATTTTACGCAAAATCCGCTCATCCCGCTCAAGAACATTCGTTTCCTGATCAACCTTGATCTTAACGGGACTGGTGTTGATGGGATAACCGTTGTGAATGCCACTGTTTATCCTAAAGAGTTTGCTGCTATTCAACAGATCAATAAAGAAAATAATTACTTTGTGAAAGTGGCCTCCCGCGGTAAGGCAGCCAATAGTGATCATTACTTTTTTACCGAACAGGGAGTCCCTGCTTTTTTTATTTATACTATGGGTGGCATTAAGGCATATCATGATGTTTTTGACATCAGCGCCACGCTACCGCTCAATAAATACACCGATCTGTTTAACCTGATAGTTAAATTTAACGGTAGACTTGCCGGTGTCCGGTAGCCGATTTTTAAAACATTGGTATTTATGCTTAGCCCCAACTTTAACCCCTTCCCCGTTTTAACAACCGAACGCCTCATATTGCGGCGTTTTACCTATGATGACGCTGCCGGTCTGTTTGAAATGCGATCAAACGAAACGGTGATGCGATACATTAGCCGGCCAATCAATAAAACCATTGATGATGCTGTTGGGCTGATAGATGTGATAGAAGACCTGCTTGGCAAAAATGATGGTATCACCTGGTGTATCTGCCTGAAAAACAATAATAAATATATTGGCAGTATAGGTTTTTGGCGAATAGAAAAAGACAGGCACCGGGCCGAGATCGGGTATCTTTTAAACCCTTTATACCAGGGGGAGGGGATGATGCAGGAAGCTGTTACGGCTGCTATCGATTATGGCTTTAATGTGCTTCAATTGCATTCGATAGAGGCCCGTGTGAGCCCGGGTAATTTCGCTTCAATTAAATTATTGCTCAAAAATAATTTTGTTCAGGAGGCTTATTTTAAGGAAGATCACCTGCATAACGGCCGCTTTGAAGACACCATGGTTTACTCGTTATTAACACAAACTTAAATCTGTTAACAAATTATTTATGCTGGCTATTTTTAATTAAAAAAAAATGATGCATGTTTACGCATAGAAACCAATTATACCTGTGCTGAAAACAATTCAGTTTAAATGGGGTTAACATTAAAAAACAAAAGAAACTTATCATGGCAACAGAAAAAGGAAGTGGTATTACCGCTTATTCAGTGAAAACAAAAACTAAAAATGTACCAATGATCAATCCAGTTATCGACGTAAAATCGGGCAGATACATTGCCACAGGAACTGACAGTGAAGGGAACAAAATGGCTGCCATTATGGGTAAAGCTACTGCCGAAGAGCATATCAAAAATGGTAATGCTAAACAAGGCTCAGGCTGGTAAATAATAGTTGAACATAAAATAGCCCTGTATTTGTTGAAAATGCAGGGCTATTTTGGTTTGTAATTTTCGGATAGCAGCTTTTATGTATCATTTACCGTATTTTAAAATGGTTATTGATTTGCCCAATTGACAAGATCAGATCTGTCTGCAAATTCGCGGTAAGTTATTCGTCTTAAATATCCTTCCAATTCTTCAAGCGCATTAGTGCCAGGGCTTATTACTGTTTCTGAACCCTGTTTTTCAAGAGATGCTTTAATAACTACTTCCTGATTTTTGGTGTGGATCCCAAATTCGAGATTGTTAAACCATTTATTATTGGCTATTATTTTTCCATAAAACATCGCATGATGGAAAGATTTAAGTAATTCTATCGATTTCAAAAGGTCGCCTTTTAAATCATAAAAATTCACCGAAATTGTAGCCGAATCGCCATTTTTTTCCAGTAATAATGAGGCTTGGTGTTTTCTGTCTTTAGAAAGTTTTCTCTTTAACTCCTTTTTATAAATAAACCCGCATTCAATGACTTTGTTATAAGCGCTGTCGAAAACAGCTTTATCCCATCCATATTTTTCTGCACAGAAAATGATTATTCTGTGTATGGTATCCAGGATAATTTTATTCTGATTTTCGGGTGAGCTTAGCCAATATTCCTTTTCGTTAAAAATAGCTTCAACGTGTAGTATACTTCCAAAATATCCTCTTATATAATCTTCATTTCCAATGTCAACGGAAATTCTTGTAGTGCCTGTCGGTTTGTAACCGTTAAGGAAATCAATGTATAAGTCGGAGATCAGATTGTTTCGAATAGCTAAATCTTTATTGTTACTGTTTTCAGAGTGACAGTAAAGCGTAATATCATAAAATCCGTAACCCATAATTCTCTATACTTTTATTTATCCGATGGGTTCTTCTTTTTATTCTGCAGCATTTCCACCATTTTCGTTAAACGGTCCTGCCGGGTTTTTTCTTGCTTGGCAGTGAGGATCCAAAGCACGTATTCTTTTTTATGGCTGTAAGCCAGTGAATGGAAATAGTTGAACACCCCAGGGTATTGTTCCAATGTTTCCTTTATATAATCGGGCAGGGTTACTGTTTTGTTGTCTACATCAATATATGCACTGTGCTCATTGTTGCGTACCGCTTCGTTACGTCCTTCAGAAACTTTCACGGCTTCAACAGGGCGGAAACGTAATGCCGTCCATACTTCGTTAACTGCGGCCGATGCTACAGGCCGTAAGCCGTATTGGGCTGGGGCATCCCAATTGCTCATCATTTCCAGATCTGTTTGAATGCCCGAATTTTTTTTAGGGTAGATGATCCAGAAAACGGTATCGGCTTTAAGCAGCGGTGTGATCACTCTAAGCTCTGATGCCAGTTCGGTGCTGTTGGTTACAAATAGCTGGATACCATTAAACTCGCCGTCCGTGCTAAAAATTAGGTTGGCATTATCCGGCAGGGGCGACAGGCTATCCGTGTAACCGGAAGGAGCATTTTGCAGCAGCCAGCGCGAATTTGGCTTGATCTGCAGTTTTTTAGCAAGGGCGTTCATCGTAATAATTTTATAATGGATAAAGCTAATGTAAGCATTAAATTAAAATTGAATGACAAGCCGGAGTCCCCGCAGCGGCGTATTTTTAATAGCTTTGCCCTTACCACCATCACCCAATTTTAATGAAGCATATACTTGATAACCCGGCCTGGAACGCACTTATTACCGGTAATAAAGCGTTTTCAGGTGGTAATGATACTGTAAAATATTTCCCGAAAGAGGTTTCTCCTTTTGTTGCCACCTCCGAAACATCTAAAGAAAATTTTAACCTGCTTTACGATACTATTCCCTTTGAAAGCCATTTTATCTTTATCGCCCCGCATGATGTTGAAATTCCTGAACAGTGGAAAATAGTTCATTACCTGAAATGCCTGCAAATGGTTTTTGAGGGAGAAATATCTGCTGATGTTTCGGATGAAGGGCTGGTGCCGCTTACAAAACAGCATGTGCCCCAGATGCTTGAGCTTACTCAGTTAACCAATCCCGGCCCTTTTATAGACCGAACTATCGAATTTGGACATTATCAGGGTATTTTTGATGGCGATAAACTGGTTGCGATGGCTGGTCAGCGTTTAAACCCCGCGCCTTATGCCGAGATCAGTGCTGTTTGTACCCATCCCGATTACCTGGGGCGCGGTTATGCAGGCAAATTATTAATGAACCAGGCTAAACGCATTAAGGCAGCTTCCGAAACACCTTTTCTGCATGTAAAAGCCGAAAATGAAAGGGCTATTAAAGTGTATGAAAAGCTTGGTTTTGTGACGAGGAAAGAAATGTCGTTTTATGTGCTGAAGAAGTAACCTCTTTTATGGTTTAAAACGTTATTGCGAGGTACGAAGCAATCCCCGATGCAG
>NZ_DASVOB010000891.1:0-3326 GCF_036383575.1 Mucilaginibacter sp. | reverse complement strand
AGGCGATAACCCTATGTACAATCAAAAATCATATGTGCCTTTCAGCCAGTATGTATCAGGTTTTAATGAAGGCTGCCAGCAAAATAAGATCGTTTTGCGCTACGCCGATGTATTGCTGATGAACGCTGAAGCTAATAATGAACTTGGTAGTTCTGCAGCTGCGCTAATTCCGTTAGAGCAGGTTCGTGCCCGCGCTCGTGCCGGTAATAATGCTATTTTACCCAAAGTTATTACTACAGACCAGGCTACATTACGCACTGCTATATACAACGAAAGAAGATTTGAGTTGGCTATGGAATTTGAACGTTATTTTGACGTGATCCGCCAGGGCAAGGGTACCGCGGTTTTCGGCTCACGCGGTTGGAAAGCAGGTAAAAATGAAGTTTGGCCTGTACCTCAAACAGAAATAGATTTGAGCGGTGGTGCTTTAACACAAAACCCCGGTTATTAATTAACCAATAAAATACACACAGTTGATTGATCATGAGGTTGCTTTGTTGAGTTTAACGGGCAACCTCTCTTTTTTAATGAAAACCCTGTTTTTCATATCAAAACGCAAATAGCTTTATGAAAAAACTATTTATTACCCCGGTATTTATGTTGGCCGCCATTTGCTGCTTTGCTCAAAAATCAGCGAAAAAAGCAGAAGATGGCATTAAACCCGTTGGCATTATCAAAAACCTTACAGATAGCGTCCTGCTTGACGTGGTGCAGCGCCAAACATTCCGCTATTTTTGGGATTTTGGACACCCGGTTAGTGGCCTGGCCCGCGAACGCAGCAATACTTCTTTTGACTACGGAAATGAGGTGGTAACTACCGGCGGTTCTGGTTTCGGCATTATGTCGCTTATTGTGGCCGACAGTCGCAAATGGGTTTCCCATGAGCAGGCGGTTGACCGTATGGTGAAGATCGTTAACTTTTTATACAAAGCCGATGCTTTTCACGGTGCTTTCCCGCATTGGTTAAATGGCGAAACCGGTAAAGTGATCCGCTTTGGCCGTAAGGACGATGGCGGTGATATCGTTGAATCTGCTTATTTATTCCAGGGTTTGCTTTGTGCGAGGCAGTATTTTAATGCCGATGATCCTAAAGAGCGTCGCATCCGTGATGTAATTAATTGGATGTGGGGCGAAATGGAGTGGAGCTGGTACACCCGCGATGGCCGCGACGCCTTGTACTGGCACTGGAGCCCGAACAATGGCTGGGCTATGAATTTTCCGATTCACGGCTTTAATGAGTGTTTGATAACTTACGTACTGGCGGCATCAGCACAACGTTACCCGGTTAGCGCCGATGTATATCACCGCGGCTGGGCACAAAGCGATTTCTTTAAAAACGGAAGAACTTTTTATGGATTCAAATTACCGCTTGGTTTTGATTATGGAGGTCCGCTGTTCTTTTCACAATACTCATTCCTTGGCCTTAACCCCAAAGGATTAAAGGACGACTATGCCGATTACTGGGAGCAAAACAAAAACCATACGCTGATCAATCATGCTTACTGTGTTGATAATCCTAAGAAATTTAAAGGCTATGGTGAAAATTGCTGGGGATTAACTGCCAGCGATAACTTTGAAGGATACAATGCCCATTCGCCAACTAACGACCTTGGGGTAATTTCACCAACGGCAGCATTATCGGCATTTCCTTATACACCGGAATATTCGATGAAGGCATTGCGCCATTTCTATTATGATCTGGGTGATAAGATCTGGGGTGAATATGGTTTTACCGATGCTTTCAGCGAATCGCATAACTGGTATGCCAACTCTTATTTAGCTATAGACCAGGGACCGATCATTGTGATGATTGAAAATTATCGTACCGGCCTATTATGGAAACTTTTTATGAGTTGTCCTGAAGTGCAGGGAGGCTTGAAAAAGCTTGGTTTTGAAAGCCCGGCAATCGCAAAAAATTAAATCGGCATAAAAAAATAAACAAAAGGCCGTTAAAGAGGTTAAATTTGTCTTGATGCAACAGCGATATTCACGCGGTTGTAAAACAGAGAAGCATTTTAACCCATGATCAAAATAATACGAATCACAGGAATGCTAAGCTTGCTCTTAGCATTCTCTTTTTTAGCCAGGGCCCAAAATTTGACCTCGTTTGACAGGGGCAGCTTTATCTTTAAAGTGGATACGCTGCCATACCGTATATTATTCCCAAAACATTTTAATCCGGGGCAAAAGTATCCTTTGTTATTTGTGCTGCACGGTTCAGGGGAACGCGGAAACAATAATGAATCGCAGCTGGCTTATGGCGCTCAAAGGCTATTGCAGGACAGTGTACGCGAAATTTATGAGGCCATTGTAGTTTTTCCGCAGTGCCCGGCAAAAAGCTACTGGAGCAATGTAAAGCAGCTGACCGATTCGGCAACAAATAAGCGCAAATTTATTTTCCAGGAAGATGCACCGCCAACCATGGCTATGATCATGCTGATGGGGCTTGTTGAACAGTTTTTAGATAAACCTTTTGTTGATAAGCACCGGGTTTACGTAGGTGGTTTAAGTATGGGCGGTATGGGCACATTTGAGATCATCGGTCGCGAGCCGAAGGTATTTGCGGCAGCTTTCGCCATTTGCGGTGGCGATAATACCCTGAATGCAAAAAAATACGCCAAAAAAGTTCCGCTCTGGATCTTCCATGGCAATAATGACCCCGTAGTACCAGCCGATCATTCGCAGGTAATGGTTGATGCCATTAAGGAAGCAGGAGGGCACCCAAGGTTTACCTTATATCCCGGAGTAGGGCATAACAGCTGGGATAATGCTTTTAATGAGCCTGATTTATTGCATTGGCTGTTTTCACATAGTAAGTAGGGGAGGTAATATAACCATGTCATTGCGAGGAGCGGTATAGGTTTGCGCGGAGGAGCGACGTGGCAATCTCGTCGCCTGAATAGTCAACTTGCATGGCGAACCGCATGGGCTACGAGATTGCCGCGCTACGCTCGCAATGACATAAGTTTTTAGTTTGATTGGAAAAGCTATTGACCTACTCTTCCCCTTCTGATTTCTTAGAAGGAGCCTTCGCATTAAAGCGCGGCTTAAAACCTAATTTGGGTGTAGGTGCTTCTGTAACCGGTGCCTGAGGCTCTTCAGTTGGTGTTTCTTCTTTTTTCTCTACTACCGGTTCGTCACTTTCAGCGGGTTTGGGCTTCATTGTGGCTGCATTAAATCGCGGCTTGAATCCAAGTTTTGGAGCGGGAACTTCAGTTGTCGGGTCTACCTCTTCAACTGTTGGTTGTGAAGTTTCGGCAGAGGGTTCTTCCTTTTTATTTTCAGTCGCTTCTGCTGATTCAACCGGTTTGGGTTTTACCATAGAC
>NZ_DASVOB010000890.1:0-5066 GCF_036383575.1 Mucilaginibacter sp. | reverse complement strand
GGCGCCGGTAGGGTCAAACACTTCGGCCAACGGAAGGGCAGGGGCGCTAAAGATCTTATCTTCATGAAACAACAATGCACCATGCTCGCCTTTTTTAATGATGAGGTATTTAGGGCCCATGGTCAATATTTTGCGGGCAGCTTTAACCAGTGAAAATTCACCTGATAGCTGACGTACTTCGGCATCATTGATGGTTAAAACATCAACCATTTGTATAGTTTTTAAAAGCTCATCAAGGGCAATGTCCATCCAAAAGTTCATGGTGTCCATTACAATAAGCTTAGGGCGGTTTTTAAGGCGAGTGATCACCGTTTGCTGTACCTGCGGCGAAAGATTGCCCAGCATCAGGTATTCGCAATCCTGGTAGCTGTCAGGGATGATTGGATCAAAAGCTTCCAGTACATTAAGCTCGGTAACCAGGGTATCGCGACTGTTCATGTCATTATGGTAACGGCCACTCCAGAAAAATGATTTTTCACCCTTTTTTATCTGCAGGCCTTCGGTATTAACGTTGTGATTTTGCAGGTCCTCAATTTCGTGCTGAGGAAAATCGTCGCCAACAACAGCAACAATTTTTATTTTATCATAAAAGTAAGAAGCGCCCAAACTTGCAAAAGTTGCAGAGCCGCCTACTATTTTATCGGTTTTACCAAAAGGGGTTTCAATGGCATCAAACGCCACAGTGCCAATAACTAACAAACTCATGTAAAGATATTTATATTTTTTCGCCGCAAATATTGTGAAAATTAAGGGATAATCATTCATCGGTGCCCATTTGTAATGCCGATTTTCATAAGTGAAAACATTATGGGGACAGATTTTTTAAGTTTGATGGTGGAAAAAACGAGATATGCAGGGAAAATTACCATTTGCTGAAGAGCCTGTAGTATATAATGGGATCATAAATAGCAGGAAATCAGCAAGTAAAAAAGTGGATGAAAAATATTTGATTTTTTTTTGAATAAAAATTGTGAAATATCCGACGAGTTTTTACCTTTGCCCCACTCCAAACCGGATTAGATTCCTGAGTAGCTCAGCCGGTTAGAGCATCTGACTGTTAATCAGAGGGTCGCTGGTTCGAGCCCAGCCTCAGGAGCAAAGCCCCGCATGTCTGCGGGGCTTTTTTTATGCCATAATATTTTGCTCAAAAGTGTGATTCCGGAGGACCGGCCCCAAAAGTTAGGAGAAATATACGTGCCAACGTCGGTCAATCATAACACAGATTCTTCTTCTTTTCATCTCGTAAATCAGCAAATCAGCAGGATTTAAAATAACTTCCATCTTCTTCCATTTTTTAACACACATCAATGTTTATTCATTTTCTGCTTTTCAATTTTGTAGCATGAAAACAGAAACATTAGATACCTTACATAACATCGATATTGAAGAAAGGTCTAACCACGATATAGCCAACCTGAACATTGCTATTGCCGGTATTTCTATTAGCTTGTTTATGATGAACCTTGACACAAGTATTGTGAGCGTAGGATTGCCAACCATGATCAAAACGCTAAAAACAACTTTTGCCTCGGCTCAGTGGTTTGTGTTGGCTTACCTGCTTGTGCTAACCGCTTTAATTACTGCTGTTGGCCGGCTTGGCGATATTGTAGGTAAAAAGAAATTGTACCTGGCAGGTATTGTAATATTTACCATAGCGTCCCTGCTTTGTGGCATATCAAACAGCGCAACATTATTTATCGTGTTTCGCGGTTTACAAGGTTTGGGGGCGGCCTTAATATTGGCCTTAAGTATGGCTATCGCAACTGAGCTTACGCCCAAAAAGCAGCTGGGCAAAATAATGGGTATTTTATCAACAATAACCGCATTGGGTATTGCAAGCGGACCAACCATTGGCGGCATATTGCTTTCAACTTTTGGGTGGCAATCCATGTTTTTGGTAAATGTTCCGTTTGGGGTAGTAGCTTACGGATTGGGCTATAAGTATATATTGAGCCCTGCCATTAAAAAATCGATATCTATTGATTGGGTTGGAATAGTTTTATTGGCAGTCACCTTATCGTGCTACTGTATTGGTATGACGATGATTGAAAAAAGTGGTTTTGGCAACCCTTTGGTTTTAATGTTATTAGCAATTACTGTTGTTAGTTTATTTACATTTATTGAATTAGAGAAAAGGATAGCTCACCCGCTAATAAATGTCGCTATTTTTAAAAACAGGCTTATCAGTAAAAATCTGGTTGCTACGGTACTTGTTTATACCGTAATTATTACAACGGTAATATTGCCGCCGTTCTATCTTTCGAAGGCAGCCAATTACAGCCTGGTGCAAGTTGGACTAATTATGTCTTTCGGGCCTTTATTAACTGTTGCGCTAAGTATTTATGCTGGTAAAATTGCAGATAAGTATGGTGCAAAAAATGTGATGTTTTATGCGGTGCTTACCATAGCAATTGGATGCTATTGTATGAGTACAATTACCCCGGCCGAACATATTACAGGCTACCTTTGGCGGATAGGAATAATTGCGCTGGGGTTGAACTTTTTTAAAACGCCTAACAACACCGTTGTTATGGAAGTAGCGCGGGCAGACCAGCGTGGGCTGCTCAGTGGCTTTCTGTCGCTGTCGCGGATTTTAGGGCAAATAACCGGGACAACAGTTATTGGGGTTATATTCGCTGTTTTGTCGGGCGTGTCGGGTACCTCAAAAATGGGCGGTTCACCTCAGTCAATAACATATGGCTTTGATAAAGTATTTTTGATAAACGCATTTATTGCATTGTTTGCCGCGTTGTTAATTTACCCCAAATTCTTTAAGCAAAACGCATAATTTTATTAGGTAATAAATTCTATTGAATATTTATGAAAGAAGCATTGGCCAAATACATCCTGAAAAAAGTTAAAATGAGCGATGAAGATTTGCAGTTGATCCTTTCATATTTTAAATCCCGTACGGTTAAAAAGAAAGAAATTTTATTGCACGAAGGCGGTTTGTCAAACAGGATGTATTTTGTTGTGAAGGGTTGCTTGCGGATTTATTTTATAAAGGACGTTGGTACAGAAGTTACCCGGAGGATCATATTTGAAAATGATGCATCATCGTCGATGGTGTCGTTTATTACCGAAAATCCTTCGAACGAATATATTGAAGCCGTAATGGATTCAGAGCTGCTTTATATGGACAGGAAGGATTTTTACCAACTGGTAGAGACATTGCCTGCATGGGAAAAGTTTTATCGCCATCAACTGGAATATGCCTACGTAATAAATACCAACCGATTAATGAGTTTCATTACCAACGATGCTACCGAGCGTTATTTATTGCTGCTTAAAGAAAATCCTGAGATCATAAAACGTTTACCCAACAGATTGGTGGCTAATTATTTGAATATTACACAAGAAGGCTTAAGCAGGTTGAAATCAAAATTATAGAATACGTTGCTGTAAATGAAAGGGAAACCGTCAACCAAAAAGCTTATTATCTTATCAATTCATTCACATAGCTTCTTGCCGTAATCCTGTAAAATTCCCTGCGTGTCGCATACATGCATGCGAAAATGAGACGATATGCACGGACTTTGATACAATATGAAGATATCCCGGCAACGCTTTTACTTACTTTTACGATTTGAATAAAACCTCAATTATATACTATCCATGAACCAATCTAACCGACTTAAGTCATTGGTATTGCTGGCTTACGCCTGTCTGACCGGGACTGTGCATGCACAGGAAAGAAAAGCCCCCGCGTATCCGCTGATCACTCACAACACCTACTTTAGTATCTGGTCAAATACCGATCAACTGAACAACTCTACCACAACGCATTGGACCGGTGCAGAGCACTCACTATTGGGCCTGATCAATGTGGATGGGAAGATCTATCGTTTCCTTGGAAAAGAGCAAACCAGCTACAAAACCATATTGAGCGCTTCTGACGAAGCGTCTTATAACGTTAGTTATACAGAAAACAAACCAGCAGGTGACTGGACCTCGCTAAAATACAATATCGCCGGCTGGAAATCCGGACAGGCACCGATTGGCGACGATGAGAAAAGCGTAAAAACGTTATGGAAATCGGATGATATTTGGGTGAGGCGGACGTTTAATTTGAGTACTATCACCGCTATTAATGATCTTTTGCTAAAGCTTAATCACGATGACAACATTGAGGTTTTTCTGAACGGTACCAGGGTTTACGAGAAAAAAGGTTGGACAAG
The DNA here is from genome assembly GCF_036383575.1 of Mucilaginibacter sp. Classification (GTDB taxonomy): domain Bacteria; phylum Bacteroidota; class Bacteroidia; order Sphingobacteriales; family Sphingobacteriaceae; genus Mucilaginibacter. Next base: position 888 of record NZ_DASVOB010000890.1, on the reverse strand, counting down.
CAGTTTCCAATATTTTGCGATCAATAAAAATGCACTTGAGGCAGGTCAGAACGTGGTTGCCATTCACCTGGCTAATACGGCAGGTGGCCGCTTTTTAGATTTTGGCCTTGTAGATAAATTAAAAGATAATGCTTCACAGATTTTACTGGCCGAACAAAAAAATGTAGAGGTGAATGCAACGCAAACGGTTTACAATTTCGCCGCCGGAAAAGTGAACCTACAATTGACATTCACTTCACCGTTGCTGTTGAACGACCTGAGGTTGCTATCCCGTCCGGTTTCTTACGTTACTTATAAAGTGAATGCAAACGATGGAAAAAACCACGCCGTAAAAGTTTTCCTCGGCGCGTCATCTGACATCGCGGTCTATCAGCCTTCACAGGAGGTTAGCGCACAAAAATATGCTACTGCGAAACTTTCCGTGTTAAAAACGGGCACTCTTGAGCAGCCTGTTCTTCAAAAAGGCGCCGACGATATGCGTATCGACTGGGGGTATTTTTATGTAGCTGCGCCAAAAGCGACTGGTGTGGTTCAATTTATCACCAAAGGCAGCGAGGCTGCTGATGCATTCAGGAAGGGAGCTGTTTTATCAACCGTATCAAAAGGCCATTCACTTTCACTAAATACTATCATTCCTTTCGGAACTGTTGGTAAAACCGCTGTTGAGCGCTTTGTAGAGTTAGGTTATGACGAACGGCTTTCCGTACAGTATTTCAATACTGATTTGAGGCCATGGTGGAATAACTCGGGCAAAGCTACCATTGAAGGTGAACTAACAGATGCCTTTAATGAATACCAATCTGTTGTGCAAAAATGCAACACCTTCGATAAGGAGGTTTATGCGGATGCCTTGCGTTCGGGAGGAAAAGAGTATGCATACTTGTGCGT
>NZ_DASVOB010000889.1:0-10606 GCF_036383575.1 Mucilaginibacter sp. | reverse complement strand
ATTCAGATAACTATATGACCGGTCGGCAAAGCTGCTTTTATAGGCCTGTTGAAAGTTGATGCTATTAAAATACAGGTCGCTGCCAAAGGTAAGGCCTGTTATGCGCTTGCCTTCGCTAAAGTTTAATGGTACACGTAAACCGCCATGCACTGCGGTTTCGTTCCAGTAAACGTATTGCCCTTTATAAAAACTTCGCCTGTCCAGAGTGTAATCTGCCCCGGCCGAAATATAAGGGAACAATCCACCGTAAATGGCATCAAAGCCAAATTGCTTATAACCTTCATTGGTATTGTAATCAAAAGACAGTTCGGACTGGAAAGTATTCAGCACATTCTCGCCGGTGATAGCGAATGAATAATTAGGGTCGCTGATGTTAGGGATGATACTGTGAAAATTAAACAAACCATGGGCTTTTGAATAATTAGTAACCGGTAATGGCTTATCTGCTATTCCTGCAACCATATTAGCCGCCGAATCTTTTTTAAGCGCGGTGATACCCAGCTCAGGCAAATAACGTGCATAATCGCCGCCTGCGGCTATCCATTTCAGGTCTTTTTTATTGGCCTGGTTTATTTGATAACCATCGGCAGTAAAGCCTACCCAGGCCAGTTTATTATCGCTTACGGCTGGCTGATAGTAACCTATTCCTTTGTCCTTCCCGGTAGGCAGCATTTCATAAATGCTTTTATTACCAGGCATCATCACAAACAGCCGGTCGTTCTTGCCATCAGTTTGAGTAAAGTAAAGCGTATCTTTTTTCAGGGCGATAAAACCTATCGGGCGATAGCTCAGCGGCGTTAAATATTCTGTTTTACCGGTAGCGATCTCTGTAAGGGCGATGCCCATCTTCCCTTCTTTATCACGGGCAGCTGAGATTAGCTTGCCATCTCCATAAAACTTTGGATAAGTATAAAACAGTCCTTGCGGGTTTGGGATATCCTTTTGCACTTTGCCGGCTGTATCCAAAATATGCAACAGGCTTATCCCTGACGCGTCAACTTGCACAGCGACAATACTTTGACCATCGGCGCTAAAAGCCGGCGAAAAGTATTTTGCTTTTGATGTGATACGATGCTCCTGCCCTGTTTTTGTATCAAGCAGCGTCAGTTCACTGTAGTTACGATATCCCCAGCGTAAGTCAGGCCGATAGGATGCATAAACTATTTTGCCGTTGTTATAATCAAAATAACTATCTAATGAGTAGGAACGGGTGCTGAGTTTTACTTCCTTATTACCTGTTTTAATAACGAAAGCAGGTAAATGATCATAAGTATTTTCGGCGTAAATGAGTGTACTATCATTTACAAATGCCGGGTATTGCCGGTTGGCGTCAAAGTGTTTTTTCCGTTCGGCAACCGGCTGGGTGTTATCTTCGGCAAATTGCTGTTTGAAATAACTGAATCCGTTATTTGAAAAGGTTTTGAAACTTTCGCCGGTATATTTTTTAACCGCCCATTGAAAAGGGTAAAAGCCGCCACGATATGCCGCAGCATCATGTGTTACATTCTTCCATAGCTCACTACCGTATTTTTCACGGCCATAGGCTACCATCATATAGCCAAGCGGATAATGGTCGGGCACATAATCGCGGTATGAGCCATTGCGGAGCTTCATATAGCTGTAGTTTTTATCCGCAGCCCATAATGCACGGTAGCCGGTAAAAAAATAAGGTAACCTGCCCCTGCCTTGTTCGCTCACCAGGGTTTCGTTAAATACGGCGTCGCCTTCAAAAAACCAATTGGGCACGGCAAGGTCATTACCCAGCGCCTGCCCACCCTCGCCAAAAATTATACGAAGAAAGCGCGACAGGCCTACATTAAAATTATTGTACTGCTGCACATGCCGGAACTCATGAATAGCCAATTGCTGAGGCCAGGACAGGCTGCCTATTTCGAAACTATTTTGGTCGGGAGTTAAAAAAAACTCGCTCCTGAAGGGCGCTAATCCTACATAGCCGTTGGCTACTGTGGTTTGATTTTGTAAAACAATACTGATCTGCTTTTGCTTAAACCCAATTGTTGGCTTTACCAAACCGTTCATTTGCTGAACAATATTGGCAACCCTTAAGCCTGCCGAATCCAAACCAGCCGGGAATATTACCCTGGCGGGTGCTGTGTTTACCTGTTTCCACTTTATTGACGGCGGGTTACCACCAAACACCTGCGCTTTTGATAATGTAGCAGAAAATAAAAGCGCCGGAAGAATTAATTTTTGAAGCGCTTTGTAACCGGTAAACAGATGATTCATTGAGGGTGAAAGTAAGTACAAATTGTAATTTAAACAACAAAGCCGCTTACACAACGCTTAATAATTTGAACTGGTATAAAACAAAAAACACCCGCCGGATGGGCGGGTGTAAGACAAGGTTAAGGTTTAGGTTTTAAATATGTTTCAATTATCCAAAGGCAACATTTGCAGCCTGTTATATATAGTGGAAATTCCTATTTTGCAAGTTTGAATCGTTGCTTAAATTTCATCATTAAAAAACGTTCCCGCAATCCGTTAAATCACTGAATTTTGTACCGTTAAATAACGGTAGATAGCCCCACAAAAAACCCTGTCTGTTATTGACCGGGTTTCCTGTTTTATATTTTAATGACCTTACCACTGTTTTGTTTGGGAGGTTTATTGAGATCGGGCTTGGGGATGTGTTTTATAATGGAGATAAGTGCATGAGCAATAGTAGCAGTTGCTTTCACGCCAAAATGAACAAAGGGTTTCATTACCTCCCAGGCGTTGCTACGCTGATGCTGTACCTGCGGGCCGCGTTTGCCTATCCTTTTTATATCGTTGGATACCATAATTTTAGTTTTAAATGCTTCACATAAGAAGCATAAAAACCTTGCCATAAATCAGGCGACAAGCGCAAGGTAACTTTTTATAAGTTTACGCCACCTTTTTCTTTAGTTCGATTACCGTAACCTCCGGCCAAATACCCAACCTGCCCGAAAATGCCAGAAAGCCGAAACCCCGGTTCACATACAGATAACGGTTCTTTTCATTAGCGAGGCCAGCCCAGTCAACATAACGGTATTTTACAGGGCTCCACCTAAACCCGGGGATCTCTACGCCGAATTGCGCGCCGTGAGTATGCCCCGATAATGTGAGATGAATGGTGGTAGGATTATAACGAACCTGCTCTTCCCAATGGGATGGATCATGCGAAAGCAGTATTTTAAAGGCATCTTGAGGTACACCCTGAAGCGCTTTATCCAAATCGCCCAACTGTATAAATCCCTTACCCCAGTTTTGGATGCCAATGAGGGAGATCTTTTGTCCGCCTTTTTCGATGCTCACATTTTCATTAAGCAGCAGGCGATAATCTAAAGCTTTGTGATGCTGTTTAAGCTTATCCAGGTTCGCTGCCTTTTCCTGTAAACTGTCCCAATGAATATAGTCGCCATAGTCATGATTTCCCAAAATAGAAAACTGCCCGTAAGGAGCTTTGATCTGCCCGAACCTATCTATATAAGGTTCAATTTCTGAAGCTGCGTTGTTTACCAGGTCGCCGGTAAAAACAAACAGGTCGCTTTTTTGAGCCTTAGCCAGGTCAATACCGCGCTGCATAGCCTCCGTATTGTCAAAACTGCCCGAGTGGATGTCCGAAAGCTGGGTAATGGTAAAACCATCAAAGGCATCAGGCAGATCCTCAAAATAAAGCGTGGTTTTATGCAGCCTATAATCGTATTTCCCCTTAAACATGGCATAAAAAAGTGAGGTAAAAGGCACGGCAGCTACCAGCACCGCTATCTCGCTGATAAACTTACGCCTGCCGGGAAAGGCTGATTGCCCATTTGCTCTGTCTGAACTGCTAATCAAATTGAAGATACCTGCAAAAAAACGCCCAAGATCACCCAGGGAAAGTATGATGACAAAGAAAAGCTTAGTGATAAAAAAAGTAAGGAACAGGCTCAGCATCCACTCGTGAAACGGACGCATCCCATTTGCTGTACTAAAAGCACCGAAGCCCAATAAAAATAAGGCGGTTACGCCTACAGATATGATCAGGTATCCCCATAAAACAATATTGCGCCACAGGTTTGATGACCAGTCGGTAGTTAGGGTTTTAAGGCCGGAGTGGATGTACCAATCAAACAATAAACTAATAAACGCTATGATCGCGAACACCTTTAAAAAGCCACTATTGTGCATATAAGTATGTATAAAACTGCAATTTAAAAAAGTAAAGGTAATTGAAGGGTAAAATTGCCGAGGGATTCGGGTTTGGATTCAAGAACTTTGCCGTTTTGAACTATAGTTTCCCATTACACATTAAAATTCCGTCATGTTGAACTTGTTTCAACACACCACTCGCTAAGCAACCACGCTGAGTAAATCGGCGACTTGTCCTGTGGGGTGCCGAAACAAGTTCTGCATGACGTGGTGAAGATGTCATTTCTCCTTCAAAGTCAGTGGACTCTCAAAACTAAGGCTGACAAAAGAGTGTATGCCCGTTCCTCCACCCCTTCTTTGTACTTTGTAAAATTATAATCTCAATCCTGAAACCCTAAATTCGTATCATCCAATTTATATACTTTTAAACCCTCATCTCACATCATCAAAAAATGAAATTAAAACATTTGCTGTTAGTCGCAAGCCTTTTAACAGCAGCACAGGTATTTGCACAAAAGCAGCCCAAAACGGATACTGTTTTCTTTGAAGATTTTAATAAACCAACCCTCAACAGGAGCAAATGGAACGTTGAAGTTACAGGCCATACCGTTAATGACGAACAGCAGGCTTATGTTGATTCGGCGGCTACTATTTATATGATCGATGGCAAAGACGAAGGGGCAACAAATGGCGCTTTGGTTTTAAAAGCCCTGTATCAGCCCGGCTTTACCAGCAAAGAGCAACGGAAATATGATTTTATTTCGGGGCGAATTAACACCCGCGCTAAAATGGAATTTACTTACGGAACCGCGTCCTGCAGAATGAAAATGGCATCAGGCGCCGGCCTCTGGCCAGCCTTTTGGGCGCTTGGCAATGGGAAATGGCCCGATTGCGGCGAAATTGACGTCATGGAAACCGTGGGCGACTCGAGTTGGGTAAGTCACGCCTTACACGGACCGGGCTACTTTGGTAATACACCGCTTGCAAAACGTGTATTTTTCCCAGCGGGGATTGATGTTACACAATGGCATGTATATTCGGTCGATTGGTCGCCGGAGAGCCTTGTTTTTAAAGTTGACGGCAAAGTAACTTATACAGTAACCAAGGCTATGGTCGAAAAATATGGCCGCTGGGCTTTTGATAACAAAAAATTCATCATTCTTAATTTTGCTTTAGGCGGTGGCTATCCGGGCGGCGTTAACAAGGTTACGAAGCCATATCACGGCCTGTCAGAAACTACAGTTAACAAAATAAAAGCCGGCGATGCCAAAACCATTGTAGATTGGGTGCTGGTAACTAAACCCGCGAATTAATATTGTTGACACATTTGTAAAATAAAGGTTATTTAAATTTTACTTTCATAAAACATACGGTAAATTTTATTGCCATATTTTTGAATTATCAAAAAACACATCATCTACCCATGGCAATATTAACCGTTCAAATCCCCGACACAGAGATCCTCACACTATCAAGCATAGTTGAACAAATATCAGGCAGTATCATTAAAGTTACTTCTGAAGAAGACATCAATCAAGGCGATTGCATTTTGCATAAAGACGACCTTTTTATTAAAAACAAACTGGAAAACAATCTACACCATAAACACCTTTGGAACGATTGATTTTCAAATAAAAACGATCCCGGTTTTTAATCGCCATAAACAAAACAGGCCGTGCTTCATCAGTACGGCCTGTTTTGTTGTATTTACCTTTGTTTAATTATGTATAACTACACGTTCGTGTACACGAACCCTTTCGTCGTGGCGGTGCCTGCGGCGCTCGCGGTATTCGGCAGAACAGCTTGTAAAGCCCATTGCGACTAATATTAACAGTGCAATTGAGCGGGAAACAGTTGTTTTCATAGCAAATGATTTATAAGTTTTCAATAGATATAGTTATATCCAAACACTTATCATGCCATACAAATAAAATAACAAACGCGGTAAAGGGAATGTTACAGTAGCCTATTCTCAATTAATAACAGGCTAATCGGTAACTGCAGCACCTCGCTTTGCGATGACCCGGTTGATCCAAACAAACAAAAAGCCGATGAGCAGGAAAGCTACAAGCATCAACAATGAATTTATAGCAACCCGCGATAATCCTAATGTATCAATATTAAGAAAGGGATAAGGATACAAATGACTGATACTGCCCCTGATAAATATATAAACCGAATATCCTAAGGGAAACCAAAGCCAGCTTAAGGCCCGGCTCCATTTTAAACTTGCTTTTGGCACATATACTAACCAATAAACTACAAACAAAACCGGGTTTACGGAGTGCAGCAGTTCATCAGCCAGCTTAAACAAACCTTCGGGATGCCACAAACTGCGGAGCACCAGATTATAAACCAAGCCTACTATAGTGATATATAAAGCGATGGCACTGAAAACACGCGGCTGAAAAAAGTATTTTCCTAAACGGCTATTGGTTTTAAACAATGCAGTAAGGCATATAGCTGCAAGTAAATTACTGAGGATTGTAAAATAACTAAATAGTTGTACCAGCGTGCCGCCAAGGCTTCGCCCTTCTTTTAAATAAGCAAAAATTGATATAGTTATTTGTAAAATTAAGCTAAACCATATAATAACAGTAGAGACATACAACCATTTACGGCCTTTAATCGTATTATTGATATGTAGTTTATATTGTTCCATAGCTATTTTTCAGGATTTGAATTTACCAAAAATGCCCCTGTAAAATAAGAACAAACTATATTCCCCTCTTAAATAAATAATAAATAACTAAACACAGTAACATAAATTTAATTTCATACGTATTATATTTATGGAGGATTTTAATCGCAATTAATGATTTTTTTGTTTTTTGGGATAAAATACGATAAGTACCTTCACAAAGTTGAATGACCTGATAACTAATCGCAATTAAAAATTTTCATTAAACGCTGGATGAAGTATGAGGGGTTATGTAAATATACCAGGATCGGTTGATTGTAACTGCTGCAAGATTTGCGGTGCAAGACCAATAATTGTGCTCATTAAAGATATTGGATATGTGGTTAAATGCCCTGTTGATGACAGTCATTACAGGACCCATCCGGGTCTTATTGATATTAATGACTGGAATGTGCACAACACCAATTGCATTAACCACCAAGAGGAAAAACTGATATTCAGTTTTCATTGAAATGCGTTTGTGTAATTTATTTGTGCGTTTGGATAAAGAAGAACCTAAACCTATATCTTTAGGCAATTAAATTACCAATCTAAAAAAATGAAACCTTTATTAATTGCCTTTAAGGCAGCCAAAATAACTACTTTGCTGCTGGCAATAATTGTGATTTTACCTGTAGTTTGTAAGGCTCAAAGCGGCACCGATATTTCGCCGGTGATTGATCATATTGCCATTACCACCAGCAACCTTAAAAAAAGCACCGAATTTTATACCAAAGTATTACACCTTAAAAAAGTTAACAATCCATTTGCCGATACCGTACATCAGTGGTACAGCCTTGGCAACAATGTAAAACTTCACGTTATCCAGGCCGAACGGAATGAGAAGCAGGTTAAAGGGGTACATCTTTGCTTTACTGTTTCGTCGGTAAAAGAGTTTGCAAAAACACTTGATCAAATGAGCGTCCCCTACTCAAACTGGAAAGGTGATAGTAAGGAACCAACCTATCGTGCTGATGGGGTACTGCAATTGTATTTTCAGGATCCAGATGGCTATTGGATTGAAATAAACAGCCCGGCTAAAAAATAAGCCGGGCCGTCAAACAATCACTAAACTAAAATTCTTGTAGTTTTTTTAATATTCCAGTTCCTGGCAATGGATACCAGCCTTTTGCAACAGCGATTCGATATAACGGGGTGAAATATCCTTTGCCTCTACACGTAAAATATTATCGCAATCTTCCAGGTCAAAATTCCATTGGGCTATGGCCGGTACCTTGGTCAATAAATTTTGCACCCGGCTCACCTGCCGTTTCTGCCGTACGCTTGTTGCAAATACCAGTACATCCATTGTAAAGCTATTTAGGGGTAAATAAATATTAAATTATATAAAGCTTAAAGCAAAACGCACAAAGCTTAAAGCTAATATCCTGATTGTTAATACGATCAATTAACAAATCTCATATAAGCCAATCTTTCTGTTTATTCAGCTTTCTTCTCCTCGTTAACAGTGGTCTTAAAATCATCCCAGTCACGGCCAAACCTGCCATGCCCGCGGCCTTTCCATCTGCACATACGGTCTTCCCACTGGGCACGAAATTTATCTCTGTCTTCAGGGCTCATATTCCTAAAACGTTCGGCCATGCGTCCGCGCATCCAGGGTGCACCTCCCCCGCCTTTTGGGCCGCCTTTACCAAAACCAAACAGTATTTTGCATAAAATAAATATGCCTACAGCCTGCCAGTAAGTAATGGTTGTTACGTGTAAAATATCCGGCAATAAATTATTCCAAAGCTGCATCACTATAAAGCTAATGACGGCCAGGCAAGCGATCACCCCAAGCGGGATGAAGAAAAATCGCCTTTTATAAAAAAATGGTTTCATGTTATATAATGTCTTAATTTTTAATATTCAGTAATTTCACGGTAAAGCTGGGCAAGCCGTTTGCGTAAGTGTAATACCGCATACCGCTTTCTTGATACCAGCGTGTTGGTATTTAGCCCGGTACGTTTGGCAATTTCCTCAAAGGGGATATCTTCAAGTTCATGCCAAACAAATACCTGTTTTTGTTCTTCGGGCAATTCATCCAGCGCAAAAAATAACTGCTCCCAAAAAAGGTTGCGCAAATACTCGGTTTCGGGAGTGGTAGCTTCGGTAAGGAGTATGGCTTTAAAGTCCGGTGCCTCATCGTCATAATCCTCATCATCGGCCAGCATATCATCAAGCAGGGTTTCCGTCTTTTTTCTATGCTTGTCAGTTATTTTGTTCCGGGCCACCCGGTATAGCCAGGCGCTGGTTTGTTCAATCGGTTCAGAATTAATAACAGCGCTAAACTGGTACCAAACATCCTGGAGTATATCCTCGGCATCGGCATCGTTTTTTACCCTCCGGCGAATAAATCCCAACAGGCTTTTACCATACGAAGCAATTGTTTGTATGATGTGGCTGTTTTTGTCCTGGGGCATTATCGCTGTTGTCAATTTCTTTATCCTTTTAAAGATACAGACGATTGTGATTTAAAAACATTTTAATTTTTTTTCAAAAAAATCTATTTAATACATAAAAGCCATTCGCGATAGCAAAAACGGCATTTTATTCAACCATAGCTCCAACTCAAATAAATGATGTTTAAACACAATAAAGATACTTTTGTCGAATTAAATTCATTTTAATTTAAAATACTTGAATTTTATTCAATTAATAACGAATATTACTGTATGATTAACGAACCGGAAATTATTTTAGATAAAACCGACCTGCATATCTTAAGATTGATGCAGGAAAATGCCCGGATCTCCAATGCCGACCTTGCCCGTGAGCTTGGCATGGCTCCTTCAGGCATACTGGAACGCGTAAAAAAGCTGGAACAGAAAAACGTGATCCAACAATATACCACCCGCATTAACCCGGTAGCGCTGCAGCAAAAACTGCTGGCTTTTATTTTTATGCGTGCCGCTGATGGTCCAGGAAGCGACGCTACATCAAGCGAACTGGCCAAAATACCTGAAGTGCAGGAAGTTCATCATATAGCTGGTGACGATTGCTACCTGATAAAAGTACGCACCTATGATTCGGCTTCGCTGATGAATTTAATGCGCACCCATTTCAGCAAGATCCCCAATATTTTGAGTACCCGTACCACCATAGTGCTCGAAACCAAAAAAGAACAACAACAACTGGTTATACCCGAAAAATAAATACACCATGACACCCACAACCGCAAAACCCGCATCACCCCTATTAGTTGTTATAGCTTTTGCTACTGTTTATATAGTATGGGGCTCTACTTACTTTTTTATAAAAATGGCAGTAGCCGGTTTTCCACCGCTGTTGCTGGGCGCGCTGCGTTTTGTCACGGCCGGTTTGCTGTTAATGGTGTGGTGCGCAATTAAGGGTGAAAGGATATTTGTAAAACAAAATATATTGCATGCGGCAGTAAGCGGTTTTCTGCTGTTGGTAATTGGTAATGGTGCGGTGATCTGGGCCGAACAAACTTTGCCAAGCGCCATGGTAGCCATTATGGTAACCTCGCCGCCAATTTGGTTCGTACTGCTTGATAAACCAAACTGGGGCACAAACTTTAAAAGTAAAAGCACCATTGCGGGATTGGTAATAGGTTTTATAGGTGTAATACTCTTATTCCGTGATCAAATTGCGGACGTTTTTGGATCATCAGCCGGGCCATCAAAATTACCGGGGATGATATTGCTGTTATTCGGTACTTTGGGCTGGGCTTCGGGTTCATTATATTCAAAACACTATAACACCAAAGGTTCTGTATCTGTAAATACAGCATGGCAAATGCTTGCAGCCGGTATGTTCTTCCTGCCTTCAAGCTTTTTAAATAATGAGATG
>NZ_DASVOB010000888.1:0-2989 GCF_036383575.1 Mucilaginibacter sp. | reverse complement strand
TGATATATGTGCTATAATAATTGAACCTGTACAATCAGAAGGCGGTGATAACCATGTACGTAAGGAGTTTTTGGAAAAACTGCGTGAACTTGCTGACGAGTACGAAGCATTACTGGTATATGATGAAGTGCAAACCGGCGTTGGCTTAACAGGAAAATTCTGGTGCCATGAGCATTTTGGTGAAAGGGCGCGTCCGGATATCCTGGCCTTTGGCAAAAAGATGCAGGTTTGCGGTATATTGGCCGGCAGGCGCATTGATGAGGTGGAAGATAATGTGTTTAAAGTATCATCACGCATAAACTCAACCTGGGGCGGCAGTTTGGTTGATATGGTGCGCTCATCAAAAATAATGGAGATCATTGAGGAGGATAGCCTTTGCGATAATGCAGCAGCCATGGGCGAGTACCTGCAAAACGGCTTAAGTGAAATTGCCGAAAGGCACCCCGTTGTAAGTAATGTGCGGGGAAAAGGACTGCTCACAGCTTTTGATTTTCCGGACAAAACGATCCGAGATAGTTTTATTAAAAAAGGTTTTGATAATAATATTATGTACCTTGGCTGTGGTGAAAGGAGCGTACGTTTCCGCCCTGCGCTGATCATTGAAAAAAGCCATATTGATATTGGTTTAGAGATGCTTGAACAGATCTCAACCACTTTTTAACAAAAAAGTAAAGAAAATCAATCCCGGCTACAGCTAAATCCGTTCATGGAGCGGATGGAATTAACTAATATTTAATAAGGTAAAAACGGCATCTATTATTTGTAAAAAACAAAAGATATTAATATACGCTACTTTTTTTCCAAAATACGCTATATTTTTTGTTATTATTCCAATTAGATTTGTTGCAACCCTATTAAAGTAACGTAGTTCTATTCAATCATCATGAGCAAACACATAGAGAAATTAAAGAAACAACTGGTTGAAGTAGCCGAGGTTGTAAACTCATTCAAATCTGAAGCCGTGCAGGTTCGAATAATCGATCGTTTACTGGAAGTGATGATCGAATCGGAGAAGGTAGATGCCGAAGGGGTTGAATTGTTTGGTAAAAAAGCAAGGAAATTACGTATTGAGGATGAGGGTGGTGCTATTGCAGGCCGTAAAAAACCAGGTGCTACCAAAATACTTAATCAACTGTTGAATACAGATTTCTTTGATACTCAGCGATCTATTTCGTCAATTGCCAATTACTGTAAAGATCAGTATGACTCTGATTTTAAAACGTCTGAGCTTTCAGGTATTCTCCTGAAATTGGCTAATGAAAATAAGCTGAGAAGAGAGAGAAGCAATGAAAATAATCGCTTTGAATATATTAGAGCCTAAGTATCATTATACATACTTAAATAAAAAGGAGCCTGATTTTCAGGCTCCTTTTTATTTAAAGCAAATTTAACTATATATAATTATAAGTTAATTAATATTATCTTAGATTAAATAAATTATCTACACCTAAAATTTTTCTACTGGTAAAGCCTTCAGCATATTTTGCCTGGATGCTTTTACCAAACTCCCTTGCGCGGCCTGTAACTATCTCAATAAAATCGGGTGTTGAAATATAGGTTTGTGGTTCACCTTCCCAGCTTGGGTTATAAAACTGTGATCCGTAAGCATAAATACTCTCTATTTTTTTATCCCAATGTTCGGTTACATCAATTAATATATCGGGGGTAATATAATTATCCTGTATAAAATGAAGTACCATATCCGGCCGCCATGCTTCCTGTGGTGCACCATCAATATCATAGGTTTCTATTTTGCGTAAACCTGCTAAAAACGCCGAAGCTTCAACAAGCTCATTAGCGCGGCCATGATCAGGATGGCGGTCATGATAAGCATTGGTTATTACAATTGAAGGGCGAAATTTACGGATGGCTTCAATAACTTTTACCTGGTGCTCGCGGGTGTTTTCAAAAAAGGCGTCGGGAAGGCCCAGGTTTTCACGTACGGCTAAACCTAATATGTCGGCAGCGGCAGCGGCTTCCTGTTTGCGGATCTCGGCAGAGCCACGGGTACCCAGTTCGCCGCGGGTAAGGTCAACAATACCAACTTTATAGCCAAGGGCAATATGTTTTAAAATTGTACCGGCACAACCTAATTCAGCATCATCAGGGTGTACCGACAGAATTAATATATCTAATTTAAGCATGCGCAAAAGTAATTCATTGGTTAGAAGCCGTTGTCAGCAGGCGGTCAATCTTTCGCCTGATCTTTGAGGAGTTAGGCTTGGTGAAAGGGTAGTAAAAATCAACCACATGGCCCTCCTTGTCAATCAAAAATTTGTGGAAATTCCAGCGGGGGACAGATCGTACATTTCCATTCTCTTTTTTATCGGCAAAAAACTGGTATAAAGGATCGGCATAAGGGCCGCGTACCCGTATTTTTTCAAATATGGGATAATTGGCCCCATTAGCTTCACAAAAAACAGCAATAGCCTCACCATCTAAAGGCTCCTGACCGCCAAAATCATTTGAAGGGAATGCAAGGATCTCAAAGTCCTTATCTGCAAAATCCGTTTTTAACGCTGCGAGTTCTTTTAGCTGGGGTGTAAAGCCGCATTGTGATGCAGTGTTTACTATTAAAAGAACTTTGTTTTTATATTCGGAAAGACTGATCTCTTCACCGTTTAACTTGTGGACGTTAAACCGGTAAATACTTTTATTATCCATTAAACTAATTGCTGTATGAATTATATCCGGCCTGGTTTAATATGGCTTCGATATCCTTCTGTTCTTCGGGGTCGTAAGTTTCTTTGAGGTTATGGCCAAATATGCTGGCTACCGACTGGAACATGAAAGCTTTAAAACCGCCTTTTAATTCTTTAACCATAGCAAAGCTGGTTTGCCCGGTTTCGCGGTCGATAAGCTTAATTAAAACCTCTCCCTGACTAATTGTCAGGTTTTTGATTTCTTTATTGAACAGATTTTTTATTTCACCCTCGCAGGTGCTTACTAATTCCTTTTGTTTTTTCCTGTCGGCAGTAACGGCCAGGTC
>NZ_DASVOB010000887.1:0-3543 GCF_036383575.1 Mucilaginibacter sp. | reverse complement strand
TAAAGGTCAAATAGCACGGCCCATTGCCTGATCCACTGTATTTACTTTGTTAAAATTAGTTAAACATTTTGCCGTAACCCATTCATAAACGGATATTTATATAGCGAAACCGTTGCATATAACTATCTGTATGAAAAAGCTACCCGCATTGTTTTCACTGGCAACTTCAATTGGTTTATGGTACGCCTGTATTCAGCATCCGCAAAACAAAAAAGCAACAGACCTCCCCCATGTCAAAATCAGCAACCATGGTGTTAATATTGCCTATACAGATACCGGCAAGGGCGATACCACATTACTTTTTGTACATGGCTGGTGCATTAACAGAAGCTACTTTGCCGGGCAGGTAAAATATTTCGGTAACAGGTATCGGGTTATTACTATGGATCTGCCCGGCTATGGCCAATCGGGCAAAAATCGTAACTCATGGACAGTGAGCGATTTTGCCGGCGATGTGGCCTCGGTTATAACTACCCTTAAGTTAAAAAATGTGATACTCATTGGCCACTCGATGGCCGGCGAAATTATTGTACAAGCTAAACTCAATGTCCCCGGCCAGGTAATAGGACTTGTAGGTATTGATAATTTTAAAGGCTTTGACGGGAAACCTGAAACCGCAAAAGCAAAGGCCGATTATGCAGAAGCTATAGCTATGTTAAAAAAACACTTCAAAGCAGTAGCTACAGCCTATTTTAACCAGGATCTCTTTTATAAAACAACTAATGCAGCCATCAGGAAGCGTATACTTAGCGACGTGGCCAATACCGATAGTACCATTGCCATAGCAAGTATGGAGGATAATAGTTTTAACACGGTAGCCAAGCTCAGGGCCACTAAAACCAAACTGCACCTTATTAACAGCGACTATACGCCTAATGATACCATTGGGTTTATCAAAGCAGGAATCCCCTATCAGTTACTGCAAATACATGCTACCGGACATTTCCCGATGGTTGAAAACCCTGCGGAATTTAACAGGCTTTTACAAAAAGCTATCAACCAAATTTAAAGCAGTTTTAAAGGCCTTATTAATTATGCAATAAATGCCAAACAGCATAGTTTAAAGCGAACCTAATATTCATAATCACTTGCCGCTCCCGCTTCAACAAGTTGTGTAAGCAAGGCTTTCAACATAGCTTCACGGGTCCACTGTTGTTCAACTACTGACGCATCATCTTTATACCATTGCACAGGGGCGTTAATTTCTATACGTGCTTTATAAGCAAAATTTTTAGTTGGGTGCAATTTAGTCCCCTCGTAGCTATTCAGGTTTTCAGCCTTAATGACGCGGGCCATATCACGCACCCGGATATCCACCTGCAGGCATTCATCAATTGAATTTTTAAAGTCCTGTTTATCCTCCAGCCACAAAGTAAGCGCTTCGTCTGTAAGATCATGCTCAGCAATACTGATCCGGCTGTAGTCATAATCAACCGATATAATAAGCCACCAAAGCTGGCTCTTAAGTTTTTGAGAAATTTTTATCATGGTAATTAGTTTATTGATTGCTTATTTTTTAATTATAATACTCACGCCGGCAACCGGATTATTACCGGTTAAAAGCAGGCATCCATCCCGGCATATATTTTTGGATAGCGATAATTTCATCCCTATATTTTTCACATGCGGCCCTGTAAGCCTCGAAGCGCTGCAAAGCCTCATGTTCATTTGAAGTATCCTTTTGATTGTGGTTCTCCCCTGTTGATTGTTGAAGCGCTGAAAATGCTATATACATGATAGTGTTATTATCGGTTATTTATCGTTATTATTTCTTGATTTTAAATTACAGAACATTGTACTCACACAAAAGAATACTCTTTATAAAACGAGCTGATCATTTTGATTTATCAATAATTTGACTTACATTAGCAATTATCAACGAAACAAATATACAGAATAATCTTTATTATAATCAAGAAAAATCTTTAATTATTTTTTATCATGGAAGACGAAGTAAAACCAGGCAAAATAAAGATTGTACGGCCCGAAACGCTGGAGTTTATCATACTTTATAACCAACTTAAAGGAAAAGCATTCAATGGTAATGCTCAATTAGCTGAAGCATTAGGCTTTAATTCTCCAAGTTCCATCACTGAAATAATAAAGAGCAGGCAAAACATAGACACAGAAAAACTCCGTATTTTTAAAGAAAAATACAAAGACTACATTACAGGAGAAAAAAAACAGAACATTTCTGAAGCAAAACCTGTATCCAGACATAGTGAGGGGATACCAATGTATGAGATCTCTGCAACCGCTTCAGGCGTAGAAGTATATAACGACATCAATGATTCACAGCCGGTTGGCCATATGAATTTCCCGGGCATTGAAGATTGCGATTTCGCGCTCCCTGTTTGGGGGCACAGCATGTACCCCTACCTTGAAAACGGCTGTTGGGTTGCATTAAAAATAATTCATGACAAAAAGATCCTGCCCGGCGAGGTTTATTATATTGAGTGGGGCGATTATCGCATGTATAAACGCCTTCTTGCCGGAGATATCCCTGATGAAGTAATTGCACATTCGGATAATACAACCGAAATGGTTGGCAACCGGCTCAAATACGCCCCCTTTATTATAAAGGTAGCCGATATCAAAAAGCTTTGCCTTGTTAAAGACATCCACAAAAAACACAATCATTAATCCCCCCCTGCGGTGCAATTTATTCGAAGAACAACAAATTGCACCGCTATTTTCTTATCTGATTCATTCAAAAACATCCGGCACCTAACAACATTCTTACTACTCTACGGTTAATATTTATACAGGCTGATTCTGCTTATTATTTTGACGCCTTTATTAAACCTTTAAAGACTTAGCCAATCAAAATTTAAAAGACATCAGGGAGGTAATTTTCAACAATGCAAAGTAAGATGTTAAAACAGATCATTGATGAACTCAGCGTTGGCAACTGGGCACAAAATCTGGCGTTTTACACTTTGCTCCTCCTATTATCCTGGACCGTTATTATGCAAATAAGATCTACATCAAAAATTGGATTAAAGAAACGGCGCGCATTGAAATAAGCCAATTATTTACAACAAGTGAACTCCCTAACATTAAAACTTATATACTTTAGCTGTAATTTCCATTTACAGATGATATGATAATCCGACTGGCTACACTCAACGATATACCGCAAATATTAACTCTTATAGCCGATGTAATACCTGTTATGAAAACAGCAGGCAACTTTCAGTGGGATAATGACTATCCCAATAAACAGGTATTTACCCAGGATATTGAGCTTAACCAACTTTGGGTAGCCGAGATTGCGGGAGCAATAGCAGGTGTAGCTGCAATAACAACCGATCAGGACGCTGAATATGCCCAGGCCGGGCTTGACATTACTGAAACTGCTATAGTTACCCATCGCCTCGCTGTAAACTTTAACTATCAGGGGCGCGGCGTTGCAGCGGCACTTTTAAAGCAAGCCGAACATGAAGCTATACGGCGTGCAATTAACATATTGAGGATTGACACCAATATTGCCAACCAAGCAACACAAAAGCTTTTCCCAAAGCTGGGCTATGTTTTGGCTGG
>NZ_DASVOB010000886.1:0-8012 GCF_036383575.1 Mucilaginibacter sp. | reverse complement strand
GGCAAAGTTGGCATACAAAGGCGCTCGGCCGATTTATTGAAACGGATAGCATTTTTATCGGGGCGGAAAACGGTGATTTTTCCATCGGCATGCTTATAGGCTTTCAGGCCTTCAAAAAACGCTTGTCCGTAATGAAGTGCTGAAATTGCAGGGCTTAGACCAATTTCGCCGTAGGGAATGACCGAGAGATTTTTCCATTCACCGTCCGCGTAATCGGCCACAAACATGTGGTCAGAAAAAGTTTTTCCAAAAGGTAAGTTGTCGAAGTCCGTTTGCTGCAAACGGGAAGCAGTTGTTCTGCTGATCTTGATGTCCAATGTCTCGGTCATGGCATTAAAAATTAATAAATAATAGAAAATGGCAAGTTAGGCATTTTTATATCCTATGCCAAAAAATTACAAGCTTAAATGGTGATTATCACACATTAAAATATCATTTTGACAATACAATTGCGAACCTTAAATCCCGCTCAATACATCATCAACCCAGGCTTTGCCCCAGTTATCTTTCTCTTCGTCCGTCCATACCCAGGGATAAAAGATCCTTTTTTGAAAACGCGGAGGTAGGTATTTTTGCCAGTTTGTGCCTCCTGTTGCTTTAATATCTTCGGGCTCACGATTAAGATATCGCACTGCCGATTTATAATGTGAAAGCGGCCAGTTCACGTTTACATTGATATCCAGCTGGCGCAATTCATTACGTAGCTCGGGAGTTAACTCCGAAGCTGCTTCAAACTGCTTAGCCAGTGTATTAAAGTTATGTGTAACAGCAGCCTTGCCCAGTTCAATAAACGTTTTTGAATATTTTTTTTCGAACTGTTTTAGTGTCAACGTTTTTTTCCCTGTGGATAGTTCAGTTGCGCCAAACTTCCAGTACAGGTATTCAAATTGTTCGTCAATAGTAGCGTGCTGCAGTTCCTCGCGTTTATCTTTGGCAACCAAGTTTATAAAATCGGTAGCATAGATCTCGATCATACGGTATTGGCCCGACTGAAAGCCACTTGCCGGCAGCAACGACATCCTGAATTTAAGGAACTGTTCCTTCTCCATGCCATCAACCATGATCTCGAACGAGTGGGTTAAAGCACCAAAATACCGGTTGATGCGTTTTAGCCGCGCGGTAAAAAACTCAGCAGTCAGCGGGCTTGCTTCTGCAATTTGTTTACACTCATGCAGGGCAAGCTTAAAATACAGCTCGGTGATCTGGTGGTAAATGATGAAGATCTCTTCGTCGGGGAAAGGTGTTTTAGGGTTTTGTAAACTAAGCAGGGTATCCAGGTGGATATAATCCCAATAAGTTAAAAAATCAGCATACAGCAGGCCATCAAGATAGGAGTTCATATCCTGGCCCATGGCTTCGTACTTTTCCTGCAGGCGGTTTAAACGGTCTTCAATTTCGGGAGAGAAATGCATGCCTCAAAGGTAATAAAATACTATGCTGCTAAAACATATCCGTATTAGGTTGTTATAATGGATACAAGCCTTATAATATTATTATGAAGATCAGGAAGATACTCATCGGCATTGATGAAAGCGAATTTTCACGTTATGCAGCAGCCTACGGTTTTGATATAGCCCATAGCTATGGCGCCGAAGTTGGCCTGGTACACATAGTTGAACCTATAATAGTACCTACCGATACCCAAGAGGGTTTATTGGGCATGCCTTTTGATCCCAATATCAACTTGCCAGGCACAGAACTGGAAACATTACAAGTTAACCGCTCAGCAACATTACTGAACCAGGCGGCAAAGGAATGGGGCGAAGGACTGGAGATAGCACAATTTATCCAATACGGCTCAACAACTGAAGGCATTATTGAATGCAGCAAGGAATTCAATGCCGATCTGATAGTTATAGGCACTCACCGCCGTACCGGCATCGATAAACTTTTCTTAGGTAACGTTGCCCAACAGGTGGTCAATAAATCCTTGATCCCCGTGTTGGTTGTTCCTTATATCGAAGCAAAAGATTAATATAAAAGCCTGAACTTAATAGTATGTTCAATAGCTTTTAACTCATTCAACACTTCGGTATCGTAGCCTGTATTAACGTCGGTAATTACATAACCTATTTGCGGGTTAGTAACCAGGAATTCGCCCACAATGTTAATATTATGGCGGGCAAATACATCGTTGATCTTAGCCAGGATCCCCGGTACGTTTTTATGGATGTGAATTAACCGGTGAGCATTGTTAACACGTGGCGGCTGCAGATCTGGAAAATTACAGCTGGTATGTGTTTTACCCTCGTTCATGAAAGCCATCACCCTTTTCGGAAGAAAGTCATTACTGTGCGGATTATGTCTCGGGTCGTCAAATATAATGATCCCGTTTTCAACAGCGGCATCGGCCAGCTTGCGGTTACATTTTCCAAAAACACCGATCACCTTTAATCTGCCTGCGTTTTGAACCTGCTCGGCACTTGGCTGATTCTCTTCGTCGCAAAACAGCACACCGGCTTCTTCAAGGTATTTGTCTTCAACACTTTCTCGGTGACGCATGTTGTAGCCCTCTTTTTTAAGCTGGTCCAGCGCATCTTCATCAACATTACCCACAACTAAACATTTAATTCGGTTTTTAGGATAAGAGATAGCTCGCGGAAGTTTATTCAGGTAAAGGAACTCGTCAAAACTTGGGGTGATATGGTCTGCTTTTTCTGCTACCGATTTACGCTCGATGTTTTCGGTAAAGGCGAAGAACTTTTTGATCATGCCCGATTCCTTTAACTGGAAATCAGAATAGCCGTCACCAATACCATAGATATCGCCCGGTAACTGAAGCTCTTTCAAAAGCTTTACCTTTCCGCCTTCCTGCGAAAGTGGATTTTCTCGGTCGTAGCCGATGATATTGCCTTCTTCGTCAAATACGAAAGTATTGGCGTAGATGTTCTCCTTTTTAATGTGATATTCGGTTACTACCGGGGTAATAAACTCTTTGAAACCACCTGATACGATCAAAACCTCGTCCTGGTGATTTTTAAAGAAGATAGTATTACGTGAAAAAGAAGTAGAAACTTTCTTTTTAAGATGGCTGATCAGTTGCTTTAAATGATCGCGGTTGGCATTGAGCAGTTTCACTCTGCGCTCTAAACTTTCGGTGAACGAGAGCTTGCCCTCCATCGAGGCATTGGTCAAATCTTCTATCTGCTTATAGATATCTTCGCGGTCGGGACGATTTTTGAGCGATATGCGTGCCAGTTCATCAAGGGCCTCAACCTGTGTAAAGGTGCTGTCGAAATCAATAATAAAGTACTGTTCCATCTTGGGTGCAAATGTGCGAAAAAATTTACTGAGGAAGTATAGGGAGATTGTAGTTTAAATTTATCGTGCTACTATTAGTTAAAAATCGGAGAAATCGCTTTAATATAGGCGACACTTACGGAGTCTTACTTGATTTTGTAATTTCAACTATAAACACGATACTCCTACGGAGTGTGAATATTATTTTTCAAAACTCCGTAGGAGTATCGTGTTTATAGAAAAACATCCAAAGTGCCGGCTCCATAGGTGCCCCCTCTCAACTGCTAATATCTCAGGCTATTTCAAAGCTTCGCAAATTTCCCCGATCGTTTTACTTATCGGTTTAAACTCAAACCCTATGGCCTTCCTAATTTTTGAATTATCAAACTCGCGGGTTAGTGAGGCTGCTTGGGCCGATGTTTTGTCGATAGCCGGCTCTCCGCCGGTTATAGCCGAAACAACTGCTGCTCCGCGCCAGGCCAGCTCCATCATCCATGGTTTGGCAAAAACAGAGGGTGGCTTAATACCAAAGCCATTCGCTATCTCGGTAACCATGCTTTTATAATCACGATTTTCGGCGCTGATAACGTAGCGTTCGGCTGTTATATCGCTGTTCATTAAACCTACCATACATTTAGCAACATCTTCCACGTCAACAAAACCTATGGTGCCGGAAGTATAAAATTTAAGTCCCTTACGTACTGTATTGAATAAAGCACCGCTACCTTCAGTACCGGCACTTGCACCTATAATAAGCGAAGGATTAATAATAACAGCGTCCAAACCTTCGGCAATGCCACGCCAAACTTCCATCTCACTCTCTAATTTGGATATGGCATAGCCATCATTTTCTGTTGATTGCTCCAGGTGATGATTTTCTGTGATCAACTCGCCGGGCTTTGCACTGCCGATGGCCGCAATTGAACTTACATGCACCAACTTTATTCCCCGGTCATTGCAAAGGTTAACCAGGTTGGCTGTTCCGGTAACATTAGTGCTGATCATTGGCTTTTTATCTGCCTGCTTTAATGATACCCATGCAGCGCAATGATAAACCTGTGTAATACCATCAAGTGCATCGGCCAGTGCGAAAATATCCATCATATCGGCATCAACCCAGTCGATATTCTGCTGGTAAGGCAATAATAATTGAGGAATAACTGAACTTGCCCTTTTGGTACAACGGATCCGTTGGCCGGTAGTGGTTACCAAAAGTTTTGCCAGTTCGGCCCCAAGAAAACCAGTTGCGCCTGTTATTAAGATCATGATGCAAATGTGCGGATTTTTAAGCAGAAAGCTTAAGGCTGAAAGCTCAAAGCTTTTAAGCGAAGCAGAACGGAAAACTCAAAGAGGAAGCCTTGATCTCAGGCTTTCTGTCTTAAGCTTTCCGCTTTCGGCTAAAAAATCTGCACATTTGCACATCTGAAATCCGCACATTAAACAATTATGTCATTAGCTGATTTTTTTACGCCGATTGATCTTAAAAAGATAGCTCCTAAAAAAGGCTATTACACCAGCCAGCTTGGCAATAAAATTGTGCATTACTCTGTGGATTTCCCCGACCTGGAAGAGAAAACAGATATCGCCATCATCGGTGTTATGGATGATCGTAATGCAGTTGGCAATCCAGGCTGTTCGCTTGGGCCTGATTACATCCGCGAAAAACTTTACCAGCTCAATGAGGGAGGATACTCGGTAAAAATTGCCGATCTGGGGAATATTCGTGCCGGAGAAAAAGTAACAGACACCTACTTCGCCGTAAAAACGGTAGTGAGTGAGCTGATCAAAAAAGATATTATCCCGGTTATATTAGGAGGCGGACAGGACATCACCTATGCCCAATATCTGGGCTATGAAGAGCTTGAACAAAAGGTTGACCTGGTGGTGGTCGATTCGCATTTTGACCTGGATGAAGATGGACATGGCGGCAGTATCGAAACTACCTCCGGCTCCTATCTCAACAAAATATTTCTGCATGATCCTAATTACCTGTTCAACTTCAGCAACCTTGGTTATCAAACTTATTTTGTAAGCCAGGACAGCCTGCGGGTAATGGATAAGCTTTTTTTCGACGTACACCGTTTAGGCGAACTGAGCAGCAACCTTGCGGTTACCGAACCAACCATCCGCAACGCCAGCATGATAAGTTTTGATATCGGTGCCATCCGCGCTGCCGATGCCATGGGAAATGCCAACGCTACACCAAATGGTTTTTATGGAGAAGAAGCCTGTCAGCTTTGCCGTTATGCAGGTTTTAATGATAAACTTACCTCAATAGGTTTTTACGAATTTAACCCGGCTTATGACAGCAACGGGCAAACCGCCTGGCAGCTGGCGCAAATGATCTGGTATTTTATTGATGGCTTTTATAACCGCAAACGCGATTTTCCGCTCAATCCAAAATCGCAATACCTTATTTATAAAACCAGCTTAACCCACGAAGACCAGGAAGTGATATTTGTAAAAAGCAAAAAATCCGATCGTTGGTGGATGCAGGTGCCTTACCCTTCGGCCGGCTCGCCTAACGAGCGTTTTCATTTGGTGCCCTGCAGTTATGCCGATTATAAAACGGCAACCTCCGGCGAATTACCAGATCTTTGGTGGCGCACCTATCAAAAATTAAACTGATATTCACAATTTTAACCATGCTCAAACGTTAGCAGCGTAGAGTTTTTATATATTTTAATGAAGAAATTATTTTTTTATATAGCCGCCATGCTGCCGGTAACGGCGCTTGCCCAGGCTACAGATACTTTTGTTATTAATGGTAAATTAGGTAATGTTACCACGCCAGCCAAAGTATATTTATCATACCAGTTAGGCGCTAACAACGTTACCGATTCGGCCAATGTGGTTAATGGCGCATTTTCATTTACAGGTACTATCATTAACCCGGTTAATGCCACATTAGCTGTAAACTATAAAGGTTTACCGCTGGAAAAATTCATCGACGGTAATTATAAATATGCCGATAATGGCAGCCTGATCTCAAAAACTGCAGATGACCTGGATTTTTTCCTTGAAAAAGGCACTATCACTATAACCAGTAAAGATTCTATCGACAAAGCACAGATCACCGGATCGCAACTTAATGCTGATAACGTAAAACTTCAGGCACAGTTAAAAGCCATCAACCAAAAAGGCGAAAAACTGATGGCCGAAGCCAAAGCAGCAACGCCTGAACAACAAAAATCTGCAGCTTTCAGGACTGCCATGCAGGCAAGATATAAAGCATTGCAAACAGAACAGAAAACGACCTTAAAAAGCTTTATTTCGGCCAACCCTAATAGTTACTTAAGTTTACTTGCATTAACCTCGGTAAGCGGTCCAGCTCCCGATGTTAGCGAAGTTGAGCCATTATATAATTCGCTATCTCAAAATATCAGAGATACCGAGGCCGGTAAAATGATGAAGGCGCAGCTTGCAGCATTGAAAGTAACCGCCATTGGTTCTGAAGCACCGGATTTTATCCAGAATGATGTTAACGGAAACCCGGTGAAGCTGTCATCATTCAGGGGTAAATATGTGTTGCTTGATTTTTGGGCATCATGGTGTGGCCCCTGCCGCCAGGAAAATCCCAATGTAGCACGCAACTATGCAAGGTTTAAAAACAAGAATTTCACCGTTGTTGGGGTATCTTTAGACAGGCCCGACGGCAAATCGGCCTGGCTGGCTGCCATTAAAAGTGATGGGCTTGATTGGACCCAACTTTCTGACCTTAAATTCTGGAACAACCAGGCTGCTGCCTTATATTCAGTAACATCAATCCCTCAAAACTACCTGATCGATCCACAGGGAAAGATTATAGCAAAAAATTTACGTGGAGAGGATCTTGACGCCAAACTTGAACAATTGTTCGGAAAATATAATTGATTCAATGCTATAGCCTGTTAGCGGCTATATCCATTACTATGTCAAATTCACCATTGAGTTAGCCGGTTATTTTATAGCCGGCTAATTTTATTATATTGCGTTATGAACTTGACCTCATTAAAAAAAATAGCATTAACCGCAATCGCAAGCGTACCGGCTTTGGCTTTTGCACAAGATTCCCAATATACCGTTCAGGGTAAAATTGGTGATTACAACGCCCCCGCAAAGGTGTATGTACAGTATCGTAAAGATGGTAAAACAGTTGTTGATTCGGCAGTATTGAATGGCGGAAACTTCAAATTTACCGGTAAAACAGGCACAACACCCTTAAGCGGTTATATTCTGTTTAATCCCAAAGGAACGGGTCTGCATAGCTCGGAAGATTATCGATCCCTTTACCTGGAACCCGGTACTATCACAGTAACCGCAACTGATAAAATTGCTGATGCGAAAATAGAAGGCACCAAAACCAATAACGATAACGAAAAATATAACCTGGCCGAAAAACCGATTAACGACGCTTACGAAGCGCTTGCTGCAAAACGCAAAACAGCAACGCCCGAGCAGCTGAGCGCCCTAAACGCCGAAGAAAAAAAGATCGACGATCAGGATGCATTGGTAAACAAAAAATTCATCCAGGAAAACCCCGATTCGTATGTGAGCCTTAACGCTTTGGAATCATATGCTTACAGCGCCGATTATGTTGATATTGCCCCGTTGTTCAACAATTTCAGTGCAGCTATTAAAGCAACCGAAGCAGGTAAAAAATTTGCTGAACGCCTGCCAAAATTAAAAGCCGTGGCATTGGGCGCAACAGCTCCTGAATTTGCCGAGGCTGATACTGCCGGTAAAATAATTAGCCTTTCATCATTCCGTGGCAAATATGTACTGATAGATTT
>NZ_DASVOB010000885.1:0-11462 GCF_036383575.1 Mucilaginibacter sp. | reverse complement strand
GACAGCAGTAAAGTTCAGCAGGATGCAGAAGTACAAAAGGCAAGAAAGCTTGCTCGTCTGCAAAAAGAAGCTCAAAAACTCGGTCTTACTCTCCAAAATGCAGCTTGATTATGAATGATTTACATGCACGTCATTATAAGGAACGAAGCAATCGCATGCTGTACAGAGCGGCTTTGCCTCCGTGCGATTGCTTCGTGCCTCGCAATGACATGAAGAAGATAGCGCGCTTATTCCACCCGCCAATAATTCCCGCTCACAATAATCATATCCAGCATTTTGATGGTATTATCGTAATAATCATAATCCTTCAATTTAAAGGCTATGAGGTAATCCCAGATTTTATTAAGCCATTGCTGGTTTCCAGGATCAACCATAGCCGATACCGTGAATGGTGCTATAAAACTCAATGCCTCAAAATAGCGGCCTTTAATATCATTGCCTTCTAATGTGTATCCTGCTGAAATATTATCAGGGTTACCTTCGGTAGTTTGCCTGATCCACCGGTTTATCGGGCTCACAAAATCCTTCGCACGTTTATCGCCATATAACAAATAATCGGTAGCTATACGCCATGGAACCCGGCATGCATTATAGTTATAATAACCATCATATGCAGATTCCATGTACTTAGGTTGTGCAGGCCGGGCTTTCTTGTCTATCCCCCTTATAAAATCAGGTACAAGGCCTGCTTCAGGGCTGTAAGTTTTTTGCAGGTAGCCAAAAAGCCGATAATTATTATCAATCACCTTTTGCCATTTGCCCGTTTTCGAAGTGCTTTCAAAAGCCTTGAAATTGGCAGGCATAAAATCGGATGCGCGCATGTCATAATAATCTTTGCTATCGTCCTCGCTGCCATCGCTCAATAACACAGAAAATGTTTTGGGATTGATCTCATAGCGCATGATTGCTGTCATCATGTTCTTAGCCTCCTGCAAGTAATTGATATTGCTCCTGCTTCCCCATTGTTTATCGGCCAATAAAAGAGAATAAGCTATATCCATATCACCATCTGTAGCAGTACTTCTATCAAGGTTTTTGCAGCTTTTTACCTGCGCCCAGGCCATCAAATAAGTCGATGTTTTGGCGGGATGGGCTCTGTAATAATTGTATAAACCGTCGTAAATGGTTTTGGCTTGCTTGTCATATCCAGCCATCAGCGCGGTAATCAACATGCCGTAACCTTGCCCCTCGGATACGCATTCTTTACCTGGCTTTTCAAACCAAACATAAAATTGGCTTTTATCGCAGCCGGGTTTGATGTACCGGTGTTTCCATTGGTCGTAAAAAGAGGTTACCTGTTTATCCAGTTGTTGCTGATTGATATGGTTAGGTTTGATGGTGCCGGCGGTATAACGGCAATGTTGTGGAAACGGCCTTAATGCAACCTGTGCATGAAGGCCGTTCATGATAAAAATCAAAAATATCAGCAGGCTATATCGCACGCAGTTCTGGGTAAGCAGCAGCCTCTTCAACATCATTGCACAATAGTTCGGTTTTGCAGAAATGGTTTTTCAGGCAGGCCAAAAAGTTCTGAATTACCGGTGTATCCTTGCAGGTAGCGGCATACCAGGTGCGTTTTGCTATGCTATGGTGCAGTGGTTTTGTAACAATGTGTTTACCGGGTAGGTATGGTTTCACAATCCAGTCGGCCATAACGCTTATTCCGAGGCCTGCATTTACCATCTCAATAGTGGCATCAGTGTAGTGGATCCGGTTGAGTGTTTTGGGTTTTACATGCTGTTCCTGGATGAGCGTTTCGATGATCGGGGTCTCCTGGTATGAGGGGTCATAAAGGGCCAGGATTAACTCCTGATCCTGGAAGTCGCAGATGTCAATAACAGCCTTTTTTGACAGCGGATGATCGGCAGGTAAAATGGCTACTAACTGGTCTTCAAAAATGGGTTCGTAAACGATGTGTGTGTTCACCATTTGGGTGCGCACAATGCCCAGGTCAAGGTCGCCGCGCATGAGGTATTCGAGCGGTCGGCGACTGGCATCCGAAACTATATTTATGTTAATATCAGGCCATTGGCTCTTGAAATCCTTGATTACACCGGGCAGCCAGTGGTATGCTGTATAGCATTGCATACTGATATTGAGCTTGCCGGTTTTGCCATTTTTATAGTTGTTAATATCTTCTTCAAGGGTACGTATTTCGGCCAATATTTTTTCCGAACTTCGTAGAAAACGATAACCCACTTCGGTAAGCTGAAGCTTCTTTCCCTGGCGATGGAACACCTCAATATCCAGTTCCTTTTCCAGCTCTTTTAACTGGTGGCTTAGGGCCGATTGAGTTAGGTGTAAAGCGCTTGCTGCTTTGGTCAGCGAACCCTCTTTTGAAATGGTATCAACTAACCTGAAATGATGTAATGCAATATTCATTATTAGTTTTGCTAATGATTTACACAAAATTAATTCATTTTTTTCATGAATCATATAGATATACATTTGCTGTGTATAAAATACACCTCATGTTAAACACAAATTCAAAAAAATTACTCCTGTTTTTTTTGAGTGTTTCATATGTCTTACACGCACAAGCTCAGCAAAAAGTCCTTTCTATTAAGGATGCTGAACAAATGGCCCTTGCTAACTATGCTTCCATCAAATCGAAGGCAAACCAGCTTAACGCATCTAAGGCATACCTCAAAGAAACAAAAACGGAGTATCTGCCGGACGTAAATTTCTCCGCGCAGCAGGACTACGGAACAGTGAACGGCCAAAACGGACCATCGTATGGTTACCGGGGGCTTTCTGTAGCTTCATCCGGGCCGGTATTGGCCAAGCAAAACTGGAATGCTGCTTTTGGGGCGCTCTATCTAACCAACGTTAGCTGGGACTTTTTCGCCTTCGGCAGATCGAAGCAAAAGATAGGCGTACAGAAGTCTATCGTATCGCGCGATGAAACTGATCTTGTACAGGAGCAATTTCAGCACCAGGTAAGGGTAGCCGCTACTTACTTAAATCTCCTTGCCGCTCAGCAACTAAGCAAAGCACAGCAGGATAACCTTAACCGCGCTATGGAACTACAAAAAGTAGTTGTAGCCCGCGTAAAGAATGGTTTAAACCCGGGAGTAGATTCATCACTGGCCAACGCCGAAGTATCGAACGCTAAAATAGCGCTTACCAACGCGCAGCAAACCGTGCAGGATCAAAGCAATCAGCTTTCGGTTTATTTAGGTATCCCGGCACAGGAGTTTCAGCTGGATAGTGCTTTCATTACCAAACAGCCAAACAACCTGGAGGCTTTAAGCGCTGTTGCTACTACCGATCACCCAACTTTGAAATTTTATCAGAACAGGGTAAACGTGAGCGATCAGCAGGCTAAGTACCTTCGCACCTTCGCCTTGCCAACCTTTAGCCTTTTTGGTGTTTACCAGGGCAGGGGATCGGGCTTTAAATCCGATTATGGCGTTGACCAATCAAGCTATACTGGCAGCTACGGTGCAGGTGTTGACCCAACCCGTTACAACTACCTGTTTGGTGTAGGTGTGGTATGGAACTTTACCAGTGTGTTCAGGACCCACTACCAGGTACAATCGCAAAAATATACTTCAGAACAGCTGAAGAATGATTACGAACTGGTTGACAAACAACTGGAAGCTCAGCGCGCATTGGCCCAAACACGCATAGGCAATGCCCTGAAAAATGTGAACGAAGTACCGGTTGAAGTTTCGGCCGCAAACAACGCTTACATTCAAAAATATACACTGTATAAAAACGGACTATCAAACATAGTTGATTTTACACAGGCGCTTTATACCCTTAACCGGGCCGAGGTTGACAAATACATAGCCCTGAATAATGTATGGCAGGCATTGCTGTTCAAATCGGCAGCTACCGGCGATTTCGGGATCTTCATCAATAATTTTTAACAGTTACACACATATACAATGGGAATGATAAAAGGGGCGCTGCAAAAACCAATTACCATATTGGTTATAGTAGCCGGGCTGTTCTTCTTCGGTATAAATGCGGTACGGACTATCAAGATCGATATATTTCCCGATCTAAACCTGCCGGTTATATATGTATCGCACCCATACGGCGGTTTCACCCCAAACCAAATGGAGGCTTATTTCGGTAAGCAATATGTTAACCTTTTGCTTTTCGTATCGGGCGTAAAAAGCATCGAAACGAAAAATATACAAGGCTTAACGTTAATAAAAGTTACTTTTTACGAGGGCACCAATATGGCCCAGGCCGCGGCGGAGGTCACGAGTTACACCAACCGGGCGCAGGCCAGCTTCCCGCAGGGGTCGCAGCCGCCCTTTATTTTGCGCTTTGATGCTTCAACGCTGCCGGTTGGTCAGCTGGTGTTGAGCAGCGCCACCCGTAGCAATAACGAATTGCTGGATTATGCATTAGTTTATGTACGTTCGTCGTTTACTTCTATTCCGGGCCTTGTTGCACCGGCACCTTTTGGTGGTAACCAGCGTACTATCCTGATCAAGGTTGACCCAAACCTGTTACGCTCGCACAACTTAACGCCCGACCAGATCGTGGCTGCCCTACGCGAGAACAACCAGAATACTCCGGCTGGTAACGTACGCATAGGCGATTACAACTACCTTGCCCCATCAAACACTACTATAAAGAAAGTACAGGATTTTGGCGATATCCCGCTTTATAAAAACGGCATCCAAACCGTGTTTATGAAGGATGTAGCCACTATTGAGGATGGTGCAGATATTACCAACGGGTATGCACTTATTAATGGTAAACGTTCGGTTTATCTACCTATCACCAAATCGGCTACTGCCTCAACCTGGGAAGTGGTACAAAACCTGAAAAAGGCATTGCCGCGGTTCCAGGCTTTACTGCCCGATGATGTGAAACTGTCGTTCGTGTTTGACCAATCGGTATATGTGATCAACGCGGTAAAAAGTTTGGCCGAAGAAGGTGCGATAGGCGCGGTACTAACAGGGTTGATGGTATTGCTGTTTTTGGGCGATAAACGTGGGGCGCTCATTGTGATCCTTACTATCCCAACTTGTATCATATCGGCTATATTCTTCCTGTCGCTGGCGCATCAAACCATCAATATCATGACGCTGAGCGGACTTTCGCTGGCAATAGGTATTTTGGTGGATGAGTCGACGGTGACAATTGAGAATATTCACCAGCACTTTGATATGGGTAAACCAAAAGCTTTGGCTATCTGGGATGCCTGTAAGGAGATCGCGTTTCCTAAATTGCTGATCCTGTTCTGTATCCTGGCGGTGTTTGCACCGGCCTTTACCATGACCGGTATCCCGGGCGCATTGTTCCTGCCGCTGGCATTAGCTATTGGTTTCTCTATGATTGTTTCTTACCTGCTTGCCCAAACTTTTGTGCCTATTATGGCCAACTGGATCATGGTAAACAAACATGAAGACCACAGCCATAAAGACGGTTTTGCTTTAGAGGATGAAGGTGAGCCTTGGGAGCAGAAAGAAAAAGCCATGAAAGCGGCCCTTGAACATAAAGGAAAAGATGTAACCCGTTTTGATAAATTCAGGGATAGCTTTATGAACCTGATGGACCGCATGATGCCTAACCGCAAAATACTGGTAACAGTTTATGTGGTAGCTGCTTTCGGCCTTGCCTTCCTGTTGTTCAATATCATTGGTCGCGACGTGTTGCCAAAAGTAAATTCAGGTACTTTCCAGGTACGTTTGCGTGCTGCGGATGGCACCCGGTTGGAGCGTACCGAACTGATAGCGGTTAAAGCACAGCATATATTAGGTGATATTGTGGGTAAAAACCATATAGCTATTACCTCAACATTTGTTGGCTCGCACCCTTCATCGTTCTCAACCAACCCGATATACTTGTTTATGGCCGGCCCGCAGGAGTCTGTAATGCAGGTAAGCTTAACAGAGGATTATAAGGTTAATCTTGATGACTTGAAAGAAAAATTCAGGCATGAGATGGCTAAACAGTTGCCTGATGTTAAACTATCATTTGAGCCAATTGAGCTGACAGATAAGATCCTGAGTCAGGGATCGCCAACACCTATTGAAGTTGCCATCACCGGTAAAAACAAAAAGCAAAATGTTGAGTATGCCTTTAAGGTGATCAATAAACTGAAAAATATCGACTACCTGCGCGATGTGCAGATTGGGCAATCATTCAATTATCCTACTATCGATATCAATATCGACAGGCAACGCGCTGCGCAGCTTGGTGTAGGTTTAAATGATATCTCACGGTCGCTGGTGGCATCAACTTCATCATCAAGGTTTACCGAAAAGAATAACTGGATTGATGAAAAATCAAACTTGAGTTACCTCGTACAAGTACAGGTGCCCGAGTACCAGATGGCCAGTTTAAATGATGTTAAGGAAATTCCTGTACTGGCAAACCAGGCCCGCCCGGTATTGGGCGATGTGGCCGATGTTAAAACAGGAACCACTTTTGGTGAAGACGATAACGTAGGTGCTGTGCCAACATTATCGGTAACGGCAAACATCAACAAAAAGGATTTGGGTACTGCTACTAATGACGTGCAAAAAGCCATTGACGAACTGGGCAAGCCACCACGCGGCTTAACAGTTGAGATGCATGGTTTGAGCCAAACCCTTACCGATACTTTAAATAGCTTACAAACTGGTTTGTTGGTTGCGGTATTGGTGATATTCCTGATGCTGGCGGCAAACTTCCAATCGTTCAAAATGTCGATGGTGGTTTTGTCAACCGTACCGGCCGTATTGTTTGGTTCGCTGTTGCTGGTTAAGATCACCGGTGCTACGCTTAACCTGCAATCATACATGGGTATGATCATGTCGGTAGGTGTATCCATTTCAAACGCCGTGTTACTGATCACCAATGCAGAAGAGTTGCGCAAGCACAACGGCGATGCCCTGAAATCAGCCCGTGAAGCGGTAGCATTACGCCTTCGCCCTATATTGATGACCAGTTTGGCCATGATCGTAGGTATGATCCCGATGGCGTCAGGCTTAGGTGAAGGTGGTGATCAAACATCACCGCTCGGTCGTGCCGTTATCGGCGGACTTATTGCATCAACCTTTGCTGCGTTGCTGATATTACCATTGGTTTTTGCCTGGGTACAAGGTAATGCCACTACCCAATCTGTTTCATTAGACCCAGAAGATAAAGAAAGTAAATTTTATGTCCCTTTGCACCACCATGAATAAGCTAAAAAATAAATCAATACTGCTGCTTGCCGTTTTAGCAATGGCAGTTGGCTCCATGAGCGCCTGCCACTCAGATGATAAAGAAAAAAAGGAGCAGCAGGAAGAGGAACAACAGCAGGAAGCTGTTGAAACCCCAACGGTACAAATTGTATCGTTAACTAAAGGCAGATTAAGCAGCAATATCTCCATTCCCGGCGAGCTGATCCCTTATCAGCAGGTTGACCTGTATGCCAAAACCAACAGCTATGTTAAAAAACTTTTGGTTGATATCGGCTCGGAAGTACATCAAGGCCAATTACTGGCTGTACTTGAAGCACCCGAAATTAACTCGCAATTGGCTGCAGCGCAATCACGCATCAAACAATTTGAGGCTGTTTATTTTGCCAGCAAAGCCACTTACGACAGGCTGGTAAGCACCAGCAAAACCCCTGGTACCGTTTCACAAAACGATCTGGAGCAGGCTGAAGCTAAAAAGAACGCCGACGAGGCCAATATTGATGCTGCAAAATCAGGCTTGAAAGAGGTATCGGCTAATTTGGCTTATTTGGAGATCCGTGCCCCTTTTGATGGCGTGATCACCAGCCGTAACGTTAACCTGGGGGCCTATGTTGGTCCGGGTGGTAAAAGTATCGATCCCTTGTTTACCATACAGGATCAGGGTCGCCTACGTTTAGTTGTATCCGTGCCCGAAGTTTACACCGGTGCATTAAGCAATAAAAGCGAAGTTAATTTCACCGTGAGAGCCTTGCCAAGCCAAAAATTTACCGCCCAGGTAAAACGTATAGCAGGTGCGCTTGATGAAAAATTACGTGCCGAACGCCTGGAGATGGATGTTTACAATAAAGATAAAAAACTGCTTCCGCATATGTTTGCCGAAGTGAGCCTGCCACTGCCAGCCGGTGATAGCACTTATGTAGTGCCTAAAACAGCTGTAGCCACTTCAACCGAAAAGGTTTTTGTGATAAAAGTTGTTGACCATAAAGCTGTTTGGGTTGATGTGAAAAAAGGCCTGAGCAACGGCGATAGCATTGAGATCTTCGGTGGTGACCTGAAGCCTGATGACAAGCTGGTAAAAGCGGCTTCAGATGAGATCAGGAACGGATCGACCTTGAAGTATTAGTAATTTGAAAATTGGTTGATTTGAAGATTTGAAAATTTCTTCTTCAAAATCAACAACCTGAATAGTGCGAAGGGAAAGGTGCTTGAAAGCTTGATCAGTTTTCAGGCACCTTTTTTTGTTTGGATGGCTTTTAAAACCTATGGATAAAAATGTCATTGCACGAAGCAGTCGCTTGCTATAGAGAGCGGCTCTGCCTCCGTGCGATTGCTTGGTTCCTCGCAATGACATGATTTTATACTATTTAGCCCCCGCCTGCAACTTCTTAATAATCCCCGTCCCCACAGCGTCTGTACTTTCAGCTGCATTTGATAACACAACCACCGCCAGTTTTTTATCAGCATTAAAAGCTAAAAAGCTGCTGCTGCCATAAGTGCCACCGTTGTGGAAAATGTATTCCACTCCATCAACCAAAATGATGTGCCAGCCAAGGGCTATTTTGGCATCCTTGCTGTAAGTTATTTGATGGGTGAGTTCAAAGGCCTTTGATAGCTTATCAGCGCCACTGGTCATGTTAGCCTTTGCATATATCAGCAGATCATTTACTGTTGAATGTAGGGCTCCGCAGGCGGCAAGGGCGTCAAAATCCCAGGCAACTGTAGGGTAGCCATATTGACTATATACTTTGGTGAAGTGGGGGAGCTGTAACGCGCTTAAATGCTGAACGGTATTTTTCATTGCTAAAGGGATGCAGATCACCTCCTGTACCATCTGATCAAATGTTTTGCCGCTTACCTGCGATAATATCGTTCCTAATAAGCCCACTCCTAAATTGGAATATGCATACTGCTCGCCCGGTTTACTATTGAGCTTACATGTTTTGAGGTAACTGTACAGAAGCTTTTTGTTATAGCTTTTATAAGGATTAGCGGCACTGGCCGAATCAAACTGAAGGTTTTCGGGAATCCTTGCCAGGCCTGATGTATGGTTACTCAGCGTTTGCAGGGTTACAGCATTTAACGCAGCATTGGTTTTTACCGAATCGGGCAGGTATTTGGTAATGGGATCGGTAAGTTTTACTTTGCCCTCGTTGGTGTAATAAGCCAGCAAGGTAGCTGTAAATGTTTTGGTAATAGATCCGATTTCATATAAGGTACCTGCCGTTGGTAATTGTTTGTTGCCCCGGGCTGTTTCGCCATAATTATAAATGCTGATCTGGCCGTCTTTAAATACACCTATACTTAAACCTACTGTGTTTGCTTTTTGAATATATGGATGTGCTATCTCGTCAACCTGTTTATCTATGGCGGTAAGCAATTTATTTGATGTTGGCATTTGTATGGTCTTATCGGCAGTAATATCCTTGTAGGGCTGAAACAGAAAGAGCTCGATTTTATTGTCGGTATCAAGGCTCATGAGCAATTGCAGCGTTACTGATGGGAATACCAGCTTATAAGTGCTCACCTTGTTGTTAACAAAGCTGATCACAGTTGAGCCTTTAATTTCATTCAAGGGAAACAATTGCTGTTGACTAAGGCTGCGGAACTGGCCTTCACTTACGGCATGCCTGAAATTTGCCCCGGTTAAAGCATAAATAGAATCGGCCTGTTTGGCATTGAAGAACTTTTTCACCAGCACAAATACCGAATCGGTTTTGTATTGCTGATGACTTTGGGCGAATGTTACGCCCGATGTAAGTATAAAAAGAAAAAGGCAAAGCTTGAATTTCATTAAGCGTATTTATATATCCTGGTAATCTTTGGCAAAGTAGTTATCGGCCAAAGGATCGGTTAAGCGCACAAAGCGTTTTTCATTACGTTTCCATCTCATGCGGAATATGATAACGGCAATACCGGCCCCAATCATATAATTGTAACCAATAAATGCAAACATATCACCAGGTTCGGCCAATAGGGTGTGAAGATCTGTCTTTCCGCTTAATTTAAACCAGATAATGCTTGTTAGGAGAGATAAGGCTAATCCGAAAATAAATCCGCCGTCGATAATGCAGTAATTCCACATGCCGCGTTTGCGCGAGTGCTCCCACTTTTTTACGAAGCTGATATTGTCAATATCTTCTTCGGTAAGGCCTTTGGCCTTGAGCTTTTCGGCCTGGGTTAATTTATATTGATAGCGGTAATAACCCTGTACAAATGAAAAAGGGAAGAATATAAGGAAGATGATATTGTTGTTGTCGTAAAAATACAACGCAACAATAACGGCAAGGTAAAACAATTCGCCTTTGTAAGTATGTTTCAGATATGTTTTGAAGTTGAATTTCATACCTGAAACATACTATTTATATGGTTGGTGTTTGTCCGGCCAGCAGGTATAGCACAGCCATACGTACGGCTACACCGTTTTCTACCTGGTCGAGAATGATTGACTGTTTGCTGTCGGCAACATCACTGGTGATCTCCACACCGCGGTTGATAGGGCCGGGGTGCATTACGGTGATCTCTTTATCCAACGAATCCAAAATAGTTTTGTTAAGACCGAAAAGCATAGTGTATTCCCTTAACGAAGGGAAATATTTGATATCCTGGCGTTCCAGTTGGATGCGGAGCATGTTGGCTACATCGCACCAGTTAAGGGCTTTAATGAGGTTATGTTCAACTTTTACACCTAACGAGCCGATATATTTCGGGATTAATGTAGTTGGCCCGCAAACCATTACTTCGGCCCCCAATTGTTTAAGGCAAAGGATATTAGAAAGTGCCACGCGTGAGTGCAGGATATCACCTACGATCACCACTTTTTTACCCGCTACATCACCATACTTTTCGCGGATGGAAAAGGCGTCAAGCAAAGCCTGGGTAGGGTGTTCATGCGCGCCGTCACCCGCGTTTACGATCTGTGCTTTTACATGTTTCGACAGGAAGATGCCTGCACCGGCATAAGGATGACGCATTACCACCATATCAACCTTCATGGCCAGGATGTTGTTCACTGTGTCAATCAGTGTTTCGCCTTTGCTTACCGATGATGATGAGGCAGCGAAATTGATCACATCTGCCGAAAGCCTTTTTTCGGCCAGTTCAAATGATAAACGGGTACGAGTTGAATTTTCAAAGAAAATATTGGCGATGGTAACATCCCGCAGCGACGGCACTTTTTTGATCGGCCGGTTTAAAACAGATTTAAAAGTATCGGCAGTTTCAAATATCAGCTCAATATCTGCCCGGTTCAAATCTTTTATACCCAATAAGTGTCGTGTGCTCAGTCCTGCCATGTCGGTTATGATCCTATTTGTATTTAATCCTTGT
>NZ_DASVOB010000884.1:0-13284 GCF_036383575.1 Mucilaginibacter sp. | reverse complement strand
TCCCCTGCCTGGTATTCAATATCATATTGTAAAAGACGGAAAATCTGACGGGCCACACTCGATCGACGACATCAATGCCATGGTTAGCAGTGGAACATTAAGCAGGGAGAGCATGATCTGGAAAAAAGGTATGGCTGCATGGGCCGCTGCCTCATCAGTTGAAGAAATAGCCGAACTTTTTAATAACGTACCGCCACCGATAGCCTGATCTGCAACTATTCCTAAATCTATATTTCTGAAATGAACAACCAGGCTAATCCATCGGCTATAAACAATTCATTAAATTGTTCGGGCTGCGGAGCGTTATTACACTTTAATCCCGGCACTCATAATTTGCTGTGCGATTATTGCGGCGTGAGCAATGTTATTGAAAGCGCCCCCGATAGTCGCGACATTTCACCTTATGATTATGAGGAGTTTGTTGCCGGGATCGATAACACGAAACAAAGCGCCGATCTGAAGGTAGTAAATTGTAAAAATTGCGGTTCACAAACTATTCTTGATCAGTTTGTAACCTCAGATAAATGCCCGTTTTGTACTGCACCCCTCGTGTTGGACCTGGAAAGCGGGCAGCAATATGTACCGCCCCATTATATTTTGCCCTTTGCCGTCACCCAACAACAGGGCGTTGAGTTTTTCAAAAAGTGGCTTAAAAGCTTGTGGTGGGCACCAAATGACCTGGCTAAAAAAGTAAGCGACAGTTCATCAGCATTAAAAGGTGTTTACCTGCCTCACTGGACCTACGATACCTATACCGTAACTGATTACAGCGGCGAGCGCGGGGATTATTATTACACCACCGAAACCTATACTGAAACGGTCGACGGTAAAACGCAAACCAGGACCAGGCAGGTACGCCATACCGATTGGTCATATGCTTCGGGAAGGGTAGAATGCGATTTCCGCGATCTGATGGTACCGGCCAGTAAATCGTTGCCTGAGAAAACACTTGATAAACTTGGCCCCTGGAACTTTGACATGCTGGTAAAGTTTGATGAACGCTACATGAGCGGCTTCCGTTCCGAAACCTACCAGTTAGATCCTGAGCAGGGTTTTGTAAAAACAGCCGAGCAAACCGTTGGAGAAATAAACTCGGCAATAAGAGACGACATTGGCGGCGATGAGCAAAGGATAGACAGCACGGATACCCAATACCTTGATAAAGCTATAAAATACTTGATGCTGCCGGTTTGGGTAAGTGCTTATAACTATAACAACAAGGTTTATCAGTTTACAGTTAACGCCAGCACCGGCGAAGTTATTGGTCAGCGGCCTGTAAGCGCTATGAAGATCATACTTGCGGTGTTGCTTTTAATTGTTTTGATAGTAACGGGAGTGATTTTGTATCAGAATGCGCATCCTAACGGTTGATTATTGATTAAAAAAACGCTCATATAAAAAAATCGTCATTGCGAGGTACGAAGCAATCCCCTATAAGCAGAGCCGCTCTGTATAGTTCGCGATTGCTTCGTACCTCGCAATGACGATTCCTATTGAGTAACCAACTCCTTATCAACCTTTTTAAGCCTCTGTGGCTTCACAGCAGGCTTTTTATTACGCTTTCCCCACCAGATATAAAACCCGGTAATAGGCAAACTGGCAGATACCATGGCCAGAAAAAACGCTATCACTTTGCCGGAGATGCCCAGTATAGCGCCAACATGAATATCGTAATTCATCCTGCGCAATTTATCGGCAGCACCGGCATCTGCATAACGCCCGGAGTACGCCCCTGCCGATTTGATAGGCTTAAGCGTATACTGGTCAAAATTGTAGATATTGGTTTTGTAATAAGTACCCGAACGCAGGTATGCGATCACTTCAAGCAGATCAGCCTTTTGGCGGGGCAGGTTGATGTAAAATCCTTCGGGCTTGTCCTCTGTGGCAATTTGATTCCAGAGTTTATCAACAGAAGCCATATTGAATGAAAGCTTTGTGGTGGTATCTGAAACCATAGCATCTTCTTCGGTTAATGATTTCCCGCCGGATGTAGCCCAATATACCGATTTGCTAACCCACTGAAAACTCCACACCAGGCCGGTTAAAGCGATGATGAGCAACAACAGCATACTATAAAAACCAAAAACATTATGCAGGTCATAATTAACCCTTTTGAAACTGGCATTCCATTTTACTTTGAAGCTTTTATCGCGCGTGGCTTTAGTCCACTTTTTGGGCCACCATAATACCAGGCCGGATAGTAATAAAACCACAAATATCAATATAGCAACTCCAATAATGGGGCGGCCGATAGGATATGGCAACCACAACGCGCGATGACCGTGCAGTATAAACCTAAAAAAGTCAAATTCACCTTTGCTACCTACAAAGTCGGTGGTTGTTTTTTTCAGAATACGCCCGTTATAGGGATCCACAAAAACAGTTATAAGCAAGCCCGTTTTACGACTGTAAGACACCGCAGCAGCCGACTGATCGGGCAAACCGTAGTTTAGTGCTGTAGGCTTCATCCCCGGTACTGCTTTAACAGCGATATCCGTTAAGGCAGATGGCGGCAGCATTTTTTGATTTTGCGGCTGTACATGTGTCCACGGCTCAGTTGCACTGCGGATCTCTTTTTCAAAAACATAAATAGCGCCTGTGATACTTACAATCACCACAATAATTCCTGAAAAAAGCCCCAGCCACAAATGCAGCCATGCAGATATCCTTTTAAACAACGAATCGCCTTTCCTTTTTGGTTTAACGGCACGGGCCGGAGTAGCAGTTTTAAGCATATTGAACTAAAAAAGGCAGGCCGGGATCCCGGCCTGCAAGTGGATAAATTGTTTTTTTAGAAACGATAGCTGATGCCAAGGCGATAGTTACGCCCGGCTTCTGCCTGCCAGTAATAATAAGTGGCATAGGCGGCACCGCTGTACAGGTACTTATCAAGCAGGTTGTACACGTTAGCGCTTATCTTGATGTGGTCTTTCCCCCAAAACACGCCGCCATCAAATTTGTAATAATCAGGTAGCTGCAATTGTCCGCTGCTGGCGTTCCATGTCCAGGTGGTACGGTCGCCCTGGTAGGTTGCACCGGCATAAATTCCGCTGTTTTTAAGGGAACCGCTTTGTATGGTATAAGTTAATGAAGCATTGATATTATGCTTGGCGTAGCCAGGCACTTTTGCACCAACAACAGCCGTAGCAGGCAGGTTGGCAGCGCCACCGGTTTTAGAGATCTTTGAATCGGTATAGGCATAGTTGGCTACTAATGAAAGGCCGCTGAAGATCTGTCCGCGGGTGTCAAATTCAATACCCTGGGTTTTGGTTTGGCCCACATCTATAACAAAGCCTTCTGAGCCTTTGTTATCAGGATCGGCAGTAAGGGTGTTGTTTTTAAGGATACGATATGCTGATAAGGTTGTGCTCCAGCTGCCATCAAACCAATCGCGTTTAATACCGGCTTCCAGGTTGTTACCTGTGATAGGTTTTGGCAGGCTGCCATCACGGATTAATGCGCTTTGCGGCACAAATGATTGGTCAAACAAGCCATAAACAGATGTTTGCCTGTCGATATTTACGCTTACACCAAAACGTGGGGTAAATTTTTTCTGATTACGACCGGCAAGGTAATTGATCTCTTTTACATAAGTATAACGACCAGCAACGGTTACACGCAATGCATTATCGAGAAAGCCCAGTTCGTCCTGTCCGTATACACCGGTGTATGACTGGCTTGAAAGATTGCCCGCACCGCGTTGTGCCAAGGGTTTCGATCTGTCAAATACCGGTAAACCCAAAGCAGGCTGATTATAAACCGGGTTGTTGATGTTAAATGGTTTAGCTTCACTATCAATAGCGCCACCTTGTCCCCAATCGGCAATGTATTGTTTGTTGCCGAGATCAAGCCCGCCCAATATCCGGTGACGTACCGCACCTGTTTGCACATCGCCATTCAAAAATACCTGGCCAAATTTCATCACATTTGAGGCATCCCAGATGGATATGCTTCTGATAAGATCGCCATTGGCCTTTACGCTATTCACCCAGCCAGAGCTGCCCTGCTGCTGGTAGTTGAAATACCCCAGCTGCCCGGTTAGTTTCCAATGCTCATCTATCTGGTGGTTGAGATAAATAAAGGCGCTGTTATCTTTTACATAAGTAGGCGCTATGCCGGGCTCAGTTATGGTAAAATCGCGAGGTTTTACTGCGTAGCCCTGGGTTGCAAATACATAGTATGAGCCAAGGTTTGATAATTTGGCGTGCTGATAGGTGTATTCAAAAGTAAGCGAGGTTTTATCATCAACTTTCCAGGTAAGTACCGGGGCTATGCTAAAACGATCGTTAAACTCATAATTGCGAAATGAGTTTTTAGTTTGATCCATCAGGTTTAAGCGATATGATAGGCTGCCCGATTTAGTGGCTTTGCCATCCAGATCTAAAGTGGCGCGGTACAGGTCATAGCTGCCCATGGTCATGGTGGCCTCGCCGTTAAAATCCCTACCGGTAGGCTTTTTGGTAACCACGTTGTAAATACCGCTTGGTTCGCCGTTACTCATCATAAAGCCGGCCGGGCCTTTTACAAACTCAATACGCTCAACAAAACTCATATCTTCGCTAAGAGGTCCCCAGTTTGAGGTTACGTTCATACCATTACGAAATGCCGCCGCACGGCTGCCGCGCATATTTACACGGGTATACAGATCGCCCCAGTGTTCCAAACGGGTAGCACCGCTTACATTGCGAATAACGCCATCGCCCATGGAGATCACCTGCTGATCGGAAAGGGTTTGTGAGGTAATTACCTGGATGTTTTGCGGCGCTTCCAGTAAGGGCTCATTAAGGCGCATTGAATTGGAAGGTACATCGGCCTTATAACGGCTTTTAGCGCCGGTAATAGCTACTTCTTTCAATAGGCTGGCATTTTCCTTCAGCATAAAATCAAGAATTTGAGTGCTGCCGGAAGCTACGGTTACCGATTTTTCTTCGGGTGCGAGGCCTACAGCAGATACGCGGATAGTATAGCTGCCGGGTTTGATCTTAGCGATAACATAACGGCCGTCAGCATCGGTAAGGGAACCATAAGTTGTATTTTTTAACGCGACGGTAATGCCAACGGCTGGCTGGCCATCGGCAGTGGTAACTTTACCTTTTATGCTACCGGTTGCACCATCATCAGCCTTAGCGGTGAAGACCGAAAAAGAAAGGATGATTAGAAGAAAGTAAAAATGTTGAAATAATAGCGAAGTAAAGTTTGACCGTTTACTGCAGAGTAAAACAGATTTCATAAATTTGAGTGAAATGATTAATGGATTAAAAGGATCGGTTAACATTAACCCGATGTAAAGTTTGGCGACGGAGCATCGGGATTTTTTGTTTTATAGGAACCGTCAGGGGGGTACGTTGATGTTCATTGCTAACAGGGTTTAGCGCAAAGAAACAACTTATTTAGAATCAGTCCAAATAAAATTAAGAATTCGATCTACATTGAACAGATTTACAAAGCCTTACGAACAATTTTACTTAAATAACTTCCGTCTGTTAATCCAAACTCGGCGGCTATTTGTTTAAGATTATACCTACCACTGGCTATTCGTTGTTTAATCAATTCATTGCGATAATCCCGGATATAATCGCGTAGGGTAACACCGGCATTCCTTTTAAAATAAGGCCCCATATATTCGCCGGCAATATTAAAGTTGGCAGCCATCACCGGTAATTTAAGCAGCCTGGGTTCGTAAATGTGTTTATGGATATAACAAAAGATGGCCTGCATATCTTTACTGCCGTTAGCAGGCTTCTTTAACTCGGGCATATTTCGTTGCAAAACGGCCGATAACGCAATGATCTGCGTCCAAATAAGCTGCTCATTTAAAAACATATCATGCTTTAACGAAACTATTACATTGAAGATCATTTCTACAGTGTACCTGTCGGCGTTATTCAATGCAAAGCCCGACAAATGGGTCTCCCTGCTTTTGATGAGGTATTCAAGATTTTGGACGCCATTGCTGGTCTTGTCTCCGG
Source organism: Mucilaginibacter sp. (assembly GCF_036383575.1). Classification (GTDB taxonomy): domain Bacteria; phylum Bacteroidota; class Bacteroidia; order Sphingobacteriales; family Sphingobacteriaceae; genus Mucilaginibacter. The sequence goes on along the minus strand of NZ_DASVOB010000884.1, from coordinate 7,315 downwards.
CTTGATGAATATACAGATCGGTAAACTTCAGGTAGATAAACCGCGTGGGCTCATCTATCTCAAAATAATGAGATTCTTCCGGCCCCAGTAAAAACACGTCACCGGCTTGGTAACTAACAGTTAACCCGTTTATTATATGCTCACCTGCCCCTTTTTTGATATAGATCAATTCATAATGGTTATGATTATGTTCAGGATGAGGCCACTTTTCCGTCTCAAAATCAGAGATCAGCACAGGTTCAAATTGCCGGTAACGCTCCATAGCGGAAATATACCATATTATCACAGATAATTACAATATCGACATACAGCTTTTACCCAATTTTGTTCAACAAATATTTGTTATCAAAACATACAAAATGAAAACTGAAAAGAATACGGCACTTGTTGTTGGCGCTAATGGCGTGATAGGCACTAATTTGGTAAATCACATTGAGAAACTTAATAATTGGAACATTATAGCATTATCCCGCCGCGGCGGATCAAACAAAAGGAATATCCGCTACATAGCAGTGGATCTGCTGGATGAAAACGACTATAGGCAAAAACTCAGTATTTTAACTGATGTTACACACATCTTTTACGCGGCCTATCAAGACAAACCCACATGGGCCGAACTGGTGCAACCTAACCTCGCAATGCTGATGAACGTTGTTTCGACCGTTGAGCCCATTGCCCACAACCTACAGCACATCAGCCTGATGCAAGGATATAAGGTATATGGCGCACACCTTGGCCCATTCAAAACACCCGCAAAGGAAACTGACGCAGGGCACATGCCGCCCGAATTTAATGTAGACCAGCAAATTTTCCTGAAAAAGCAGCAGCAAGGTAAAAAATGGTCATGGTCGGCCATTCGTCCATCAGTAGTCGGCGGTACAGCCGTAGGCAACCCAATGAATTTGGCCCTGACGATAGCAGTTTATGCTACCATTTCAAAAGAGCTTGGCCTTCCGCTTCGTTTTCCGGGTAAACCTGGCGCTTATGATAAATTGATGGAAATGACGGATGCCGGCTTATTGGCTAAAGCTACCGTATGGGCCGCCACTACCCCACAGGCCGCTAACCGGGCATTCAACATCAACAATGGTGATTTATTTAGATGGAACGAGCTGTGGCCTAAAATTGCTGCCTACTTTAAAATGGAAGTTGCGCCGCCACTTCAAATGCCATTGCAAACTGTTATGGCCGACAAAGAACCTCAATGGAATGCTATCCGGGAAAAACACAACCTTGCACCGCATAGCTACCAACAGCTATCATCATGGGCTTTCGGCGACTTTGTATTTTCATGGGATTACGATTTTTTTGCCGATGGCACCAAGGTAAGGCGCATGGGTTTCCATGAATTTATTGATACCGAACAGATGTTCTATAACTTGTTTAATGAACTCAGGGTAAAAAAGATCATACCCTGAATTACGACTCCCCCGAAGTTTTAAAGGGATAATCCCTATCGGATTAATAACGTGCGATAAGTAGTGATGAAAAAAAATGAAAATAAATTTGCGTAACTCACAAGTTACATATACATTTGAGTAACTTAAAAGTTACCTATCATGGCGAAAATTATTCAGCACCAATTATTTTATCCTCACCCACCAGAAGTGGTTTGGGAATTTCTTACCAATCAGGAATTGATAACACAATGGCTCATGCCCGGCGATCTGAAGCCTATACCTGGCCACGAATTTGAGCTAAGGGCTAAACCGATGCCCGAAATGGATTTCGACGGTATCTTTTATTGTAAGATCCTGGAAGTAGTCCCATTTAAAGAGCTCTCCTATTCATGGAAATTTGGGCCGGGTAATGGTGAATTGAGCAATTCGACAGTAAACTGGATGCTAACTGAAAAAGACAACGGCACTGAGCTTTTACTGATCCACCGTGATTTTGCAGACTCTGTAAATCCGTTGATGTTTAACTCAATGGAAAAGGGATGGTTGGTACTCATCAACAAAATGCTGCAGGTTATAAACGCAGAAAAAGATGGAACAGCACAGGCTTGATGTATTCCAGGTAATTGCCGATCCGAGCAGGAGGCAGATACTGCACCTGCTTTCGAAAGATAGCAGTACGATTAATTCGCTGGCCGAAAACTTTGATATGAGCCGCCCGGCCGTTTCAAAGCATATCAAAGTGCTTTACAACGCCGGCTTTATCTCTATCCAGGATATCGGCAGGGAAAGGCATTGTGTTTTAAAACAGGATGGCTTTAAAGAACTTAATGAATGGTTAGCCTACTATGATAAGTTCTGGGGTGATAAACTGGACAAACTGGGGGCTTTAATGAACGATAAAATGAATAAGAAATGAAAGATCAGGATTTAACCGTAACCATAGCGGTAGACAAATCGCCCAAAGAGGCCTTTGACGCTATCAATAATGTCCGTGGATGGTGGTCGGAAGAAGTAAAAGGCGGCACCGAAAAACTCAACGATGAGTTTACCTACAAGGCCCGCGACCTTCACCGCTGCACCATTAAATTAACAGAAGTCATCCCCAACCAAAAGGTAGTTTGGCTTGTGCTCGACAACTATTTTAGTTTTACTCAAGACCAAACCGAATGGAAAGGTACCAAAGTAATCTTCGATATTTCTGAACAAGGCGATAAAACACAGGTCCGTTTCACACACCAGGGTTTGGTTCCGCAGCATGAATGTTATGAGGTTTGTTCAAACGCATGGACGGGCTATATCACCGGAAGTTTGTACAACCTGATCACCACGGGTAAAGGTGAGCCTAATCCAAAGGAAAGTTAGGGGGATGGGTTGAGTTTAAAGTCCGTCTAAATTCTATTTGTCATGTTGAGCAGGTGCAATCCAATGCCTTTGAAGGAAAAAAATGACATTTGCCCCTTTGTCATGCTGAGGCACGAAGCATCTTCTTCGCCCTGTATAGTGGTCATGCTTGTTGAAGAAGATCCTTCGTGCCTCAGGATGACAGTTTTTTTTAATTATATCACTGGGAATTTGTCGAAGCATGGTGGGCAGAGCCTCTTTGTATTAGTTCTTTACCCTGTTCTGTTCACTCTCTGCTCCATTAGCATCATGCTGGCGCTGGCCGGATATGGTTTTACCAAAGCGGTAGCTGAGCGACAATACACCAGTACGGGTATCGCCAAGGTTACGCCAGTCGGCCCGGGTTTGGCTGAGGTGGGTGATAACGCCTGTGTTTTTAAAAGTGTAGAAAATATCATTTACAACCAGCTTCAGCGTTGTTTTTGCCGAAAGCTTTTTGGAAACGGCTGCATTTACCTTACCCCTGCTGCCTAACACAAACTGAGCACTGGTAATTTTGCTTTGGTAACCACCGTCAAGCTGTGTAGTCCAGTCGTTGCCCAGTTTAAAGGTGAGTATCGGTCTGAAAAAGAAGTAAGTGCCTTTGGTATCCAGCAAGCCTGTGTAAAAATCGCTTACAGAATGGATCTGTGATACCCGCCCGGAAATATGGAAATTAAACCATTTGGCCGGATCAAACGTAGCATCAAAAGAAAGCGTTTTAACGGTATACCTGCCGATATTACCCGGTCGGCTGTAATAAATACCATCTACAATTTCAATGGTTTCCTCCACATCATCATTCGATCTGCTGTAGCTTAAAGTTGTAGTAAACCTGTTTTTATAGGTATGCGATAGTTCAAAATTATCGGTAAATGTAGGCCGTAAAAAAGGGTTGCCAGTGTAATAGGTAAACTTATCAAGCGGCGAAAGGAACGGGTTGAGGTCCTGGTAATAAGGACGTTCAATACGGCGGCCATAGTTCAGGCTTAACTGGTTCCGGCTGCTGGTATCCAATTTGTATTGCAGGTAAACAGTTGGGAACAGGTTGGTGTAATTACGCTTGAAGGACGAATCCGGCCGCTGCACATTCCCCAGCTGGTGCCCGTTGGATATAGTATTCTCTACCCTAAGCCCGGCCTGGATGGAAAGTTGTTTATAGTCTCTGGTTGCGTTAACATAAGCTGCGTTGATATTTTCCTTATAGATAAAATGATTGGTTTTGCCGTAATCGGGCGTCATGGTACCGGCGATAGTATAAAAGTAATCGGCAATATTATCGGTATGAGTATAGCTTGATTTTAATCCGGCCGATAGCTTGATTCCATTTTTAAGCGGATGATCATAATCTGCCTTCGCCGAATAGATGTTGATATGCGCCGGCAGCATTCCCGTCAGGATATCGTTACCTATCAGTGTACCATCCGGCAGGTAGCTGCTGTTATTGAAAAGCTGATTGTTATTAGTGTAGTAGTTAAGGTAATCAAGGTCTGCAGAAAACTCATGGCCGTTCTTGTCGTATTGATGACGATAGTTAATATTAGCACCCCCATTTTTAAATGTACCATGTTCCTGATTGTGCGCGATAATGGTAGAATCGGGCTGGTTAACTGCATTTGAAAATTGACTGGTTACCAGGGTTTTGGTGCTGTATGGATTATAGATACCGGTAAGGTTGATACCGAAGGTGCTTTTGTCGGAGATATAATAATCAGCACCAATTTTTGCAAAATAGTTATCGCTTTTGCGCCTGATGAAGGAGTTTTGGATAAAGTTAGAGGTAATTGCGCCGGTGGCGTCTTCAAAGTGGCGGTTGATATCCAGATCACTGAAACCGTTCCCTTTATTGTAACTCAAATTACCGAAGATGTTGATCCGGTTATTGCGATAATTGAAGTTTAGGCTGTTATTGGTTTTAGCATAACGCCCCTGTGTATAGTTAAGATTAATACTCCCGTTAAAGCCCTTCACTTTATTTTTTTTAGTGCGAATATTGATCACTCCTCCATTACCGGCGGCATCATATTTGGCAGGCGGGTTGGGCATTAACTCGATCTGATCTATAGCCGCTGAGGTTAACGAGCGAAGATAACTCTCCAGGTCGGCGCCTGAAAGATAGGTAGGCTTATCATCAATAAAAATGGTTACCCCTTTCCCTTTTAAGCTTATCGCGCCGTTTTGATCCACGATAACACCTGGTGCTTTTTCCAATACCTCAAGAGCGGTGCTTCCAGCATTGCTGATAAGTGCTTCAGGGCTGATGATAGTCCTGTCTATTTTTTGCTGTACAAATGGCCGTTGGGCAATCACACTAACCTCTTTAAGTGCCGTACCCGAGGCCTGTAAAACTACCGGCTCCAATACTTTATCCTGCTCCAATTGCAGCAACCCTGATTTATATGCTTGGTAACCCATCATACTAACTGATAAGCGGTAAGCGCCCGGTTTTACCCGGAAACTGTACAAGCCCGAAGCTTCAGCAAGCGCCGTTTTAACCAATACAGAATCCTGACCTTTGAGCAGGTAAACAGCAGCGCCGTCCAAAGGCTTATTATCGGCCCCAATCACCTTGCCGCTAAGGCTGAGCATGGTTTGTGCATTTGCAACATTTGAGGCAATAGTTATCCAGGCGGCAAAAAAAACCACTATTTTTATTTTCATCATATTGTATGGTTGAGGGTTAAATGCCGATTAGCTGTTTATTTTTTTCAATAGTTATCCTGTTCATGCTTTTGGGCACAATTGATTATAGTCGATATTTAGTTTGATGATTATTGTGGATGTTGTACTGCCTGCGTTGAGTCTTTTTGAACATCGAAATTATACATCCATGACCAGTTGCCCAGTTGTCCTTTTCCGGGTGCTTTTACGTATGTTTTCCTGAATTTCTGGTAAATATCATCCGGCATTTTTTTACCATTAACAATAAACTCCGTATCACTCAGTTTAAACGAAACCAATTCGTCGCTGTTATGAATAATCCCTTCGGTAATGAGCTCAGCGGTTAGTTTCTTTCGGTTAGTATCATCGAAATAGTCCTTATAGGTTTCATGGTATGAGTCGGCGGGGGTATATTTAGCCGCAGCTGCATTATATGCTTTTGCGCTATTACTGTAAGCACCCGGCGATGGTTGGATGCCGCCCAAATTTGTTTTTAAACTACCTAAAGATGTTTTCATTGGGGTAAGGCCAACACCCGGTTGTTTTATAGGTGTTATTGGATCAGGTTGTCGGGCAACCCGGGCAGTTTGTGCAACGGGCGCAACAGGCACAGGGCGCAGCATTGCCTGGTCAATAACTGAAAGATAAGCTGGATATTCATTAGCTGGTACCGTTTTGCCGTTAACCTGCAATGAGCTGATATGGTCATTGACAAAGTTAAGCTGGTATAACACACCATCAACTTTAACCAGGCGGGTTTGGACGCTGCCATTGAGCAATGACATCGATGTATGGTCGCCCACTTCATCGGGGCTGTAGATCCTGAATTTAGAGGTATCCGGTTTGACTTTAAAGGTAGTATCCACCGGCACCATCAAACCTGTCCTCGCCGTTTTATCAACCGATTTAGGTTTTACAGGATGCGGTTCGGTTTGCTCGAGGGGCTCCGGCACATTTTTACTTGCATGCGTCACTTTGGTAACCAGCTTGCTTATTTTATCCGCATTGGAAAAGGCGGCGGTAAGCAATATTGCAGTTGCCAGGCAAACAGCCAGCAATGAACGCTCCATCACATTTAACGACTGGTTATTATTGGAAAGCATCCGTTTTACGCGCCCCATCAAATGATCTTTACGACCGGCTAAGGCCATTGCATAAGCAGGAGCAGTCAATTGATATTCCTGACATGCCACCAAAGCCTTGATATAATTTACTTTGCTACCAGTATGGGCAACAGCAATATCGTCGCAGCAGTTTTCGCGTTCTGCGCGGATGAGCGAGGCAATCCAAAGCACAGCCGGATTAAAGAAGAAAACGATCTCCATCATACTCACCAGCAAATTCATGATATAATCGCGGCGGCGGATGTGGGCCAACTCGTGTATTAGGATAGCCTCTATCGCATCAGGAGGCATAGCGGTAATGAGCCCCGCCGGAATCAGGATCAAAGGTTTTAAATGCCCAATTACCATGGGCACTTTGGCTATCCCCGATTCGGCTATACCTACCAATTGTTTAATGCCTAATTGTAAAGCTAATTGTTTCACCCGGTTTTCCCAGGCCTCGCTTACGGCCAAAACCTGACGCCGGCGCAGGTAATACAAGCTATGCAAACCCGTGAGCAATTGCAATACGCGCGCCATCACCACCAAAAACCATACGAATACAATACTGCCGGAGTGAGCATTCAAAAAACGCAATACGGCTTGATAATCATTAGTTTTTGGAATAGCCTGAGGTACTAACGCCGCATTTTCAGCAATAATAACCTGCCCGCCGGCTATCATCGACGGCGTTGTTTGTTCCAGCGTGACCTCGTGGATGAATGAAAACGCAACCGTACAGGCAAAAATCACAAATGCTGTCATCAATAA
>NZ_DASVOB010000883.1:0-10708 GCF_036383575.1 Mucilaginibacter sp. | reverse complement strand
AGTAGCACGTTTTTCTAATATTTGTTTACTGATACCTGCATTTACCGAATAGCTGGCCTTTAATTCATTGATACCATAAATGGTTGGGGTTTCATACCTGCCCGATATTTCGCCAAGTAATGTACTGGTGATGGTGAAGTTTTGTGTGCTGCCAAAAATAATATCCTGCTTGCCCCTGTCAAAGTCCCCATTTTGCGGATAGGCCTTGTAACGAACGTAAATAGCATCGAGGTTAAAACTACCTGACCACCACCTCGTAAACTGCACCGGTGCATAAAATGAAGCGCCATATACAAAGATCTGCCCAAAATTTTTGCGGAAGGTTACATTAACCTTGGTAGAGTCGTTTTGGTAGTACACCGGGAAATCATACGCATTATTGGTAACGGTGTAATATAATTCGGTTGAAAAAGTCTGATTGTAAGTATGCGAGATCTGTATAGTATTGGTGTATTCGGGCTTTAGTTGCGGGTTACCGGCACGGTAATCATACAGGTCAGTATAATACAAAAATGGGTTTATATCTTCATAAAGCGGCCGGTGAATACCACGGTTATAGCTGATGCCGATGATGTTCTTTTTATTGGCCTCATAACTTATTTGTGCCTGCGGAAAAAGATTGAAATAATTGTAGGTGTTTACATCGGGGATGTTATCATTTAATCCCCATGATTTACCGCTTGCATGGGTGTTTTCGGCTCGTATGCCCGCTGTAAGATCCCACTTGCCAATTTTATTAACATAGTTGATATAGCCGGCGCTTACTGCTTCGGTATAAAGAAACCTGTTGCTGAAATTTGGATCGGCCTGGTATACGTTGTTTATTTTGGGGCCAAAAACAAGGTTGTTGTTGCTGCTGGCATTGTTGTACTTGATGCCGGCTTCCAATCGCGAGGTTTTGGTTAACGGATTTACAAAATCGATCTTAGACGTCCAGATGTGGATATCTGATGGCGACAGATTTTCCAAATCAAGGTCATTACGGTAAGTGTCGCCCGCCGGGGTGAAAAAGCTATTGGTAATAAACTCATTTGAGTGACGGTGATAAGTTGAATAGTTACCATCTACCGAAATATTTCTGCCGCTTTTATCCAGTACCGCGTTATAGTTGATATTATAGTTTAAGTAGCTGCTGCCCCTGTCGAGATTTGAACGGGCCCTGATTATCGAATCCAGTTTGCTCTGGTTGCGGATATACAGGTCATTATGTTTGGTGAAATCATCTTCCCTGACGATGCCACTTACCTGGAAGCCGATAGTTTGCTTTGGGGTGATGGTATAGTCGGCCCCGATTTTAAAGTTGTGGTTAGTGGTTTTTTGGATATTATTATAATCAACATCGTAATTGCTCAGTATATCGTTATAGGTAATATTTCGGTTGGTTGTAATGGTGCGGGTACCTTTGTTGTTATCATAGGTGTAATTGCCAAAGATATTGAGTTTGCTGGTGCGGTTGTTGAAAACAATGCCTGCTGTACTTTTATAATATTTACCATAACCCGCCATGGCGGTAACGGTGCCGTTAGTGCCCAGGTTTTTACCTTTTTTCAGGATGATATTGATGATTCCTCCACCCGATGCATCGTACTTGGCCGACGGGCTGCTGATCATTTCAACCTGGTCGATAGTGCTGCTTTGCATGCTGCGAAGCAAGCTGGTAAGGTCATCGCCGCTAAGGTTGGTGGGTTTACCATCAATGGTTATCAATGCAGCTTGCCTGCCGTTGATACTCAAAGTTTCGTTGCTGTTAACCCGTACCCCCGGCGACTGTCTCAGGATATCAAAAGCCGAATTACCCTCGGCCAGGATGCTATTTTGTACGCTTAATACAATTTTGCCGGGTTTTACCTCTATATAAGGTTTGCGGGCCACTACTTTAACTTCCTGCAGCTGGTTATCTGAAAGTTTTAAGACAATATCATTGGCTGTTATTTTTTGCCAGATCGCAACTTTGTAAGGCCCGGCATAAACTTTAATGTATCCTATTTTGCTGATGAGTATTAAATAACTGTCGGGCTGCAGACCGGTAAATTCAAACAGACCGTTTTTGTTTACCAGGTTTGATTTTAATATGGAGGAGTCGGCGGCACTGAGCAACACAGCGGTGGCTGCATCGGCCGGCTGATTATTTTCGGTTAAAACTTTACCTTGTATTATTGAAGATCTTGTTTGGGCAAATGAAAAACAATACATTCCTGTCAGGAATGCACAAAATAAGCCTGCTGTTAAAACCCTCATTAATTAGTAGATGTAGAAATTTGCTATAGTTTAAAAGATTATAAAATGTACCGCAATATAATACAATATATATAAAACTATATGTATTGTATTGATATTTTAACGATATAATATAAAACAATGTTGCAACATTAGTATGAATTATGTTGAGTAAAAGGTTTTATATTATTACAATTTAAATATTGTTTGCAAAAACGCATGCAATGGCATAAATAAACAAAACAACCTGATTTTTTCTTTATTTTCGGCCTCAATACGTCATCGCATTGTATCTTGACCATTATAACATGAAAAAACTTTGTCTGTTTATATTGATTACCTGTTTTGCAGGGAAATTGTTTGCGCAAATGCCATCTGGCAATTATGCCACGGCTTTAAATAAGTTTAAGCAGTTATACAACAATAACCAGCCAGATAGTGTGTACAGTATGTTTGGCCCCGAAATGATGAAGGCGCTTTCATTGGCCGATTTTAAAAGCACTACTTTACAGCTAAAAACACAGTTAGGCTCATTGCTACAGGCCGATCTTGCAAGCTATGAAACCCCGATAGCTCATTATAAGGCTACGTTTCAAAAAGGAGTTTTTTTATTAAACCTGTCACTGAATACCGATAATAAATTTACCGGCCTTTCATTAACACCATACACCGCTGTAACTACAGCTACTGCCGCAGCACCGGCAGCAAGCACAACTATAGCTACCGATCCATCTTTAACTGAGTCGCCTATTTTAGTTAAAACTTTATTAGGATCAATATCAGGAACATTAGCTATGCCAAAGGATGCTAACGGTAAAGTGCCGCTGGTATTGATCATAGCAGGCTCGGGTCCTACCGATAGGGACGGCAATAGCCCTAAATTGGGGCTTCATGCCAATATTTATAAAATGATTGCTAACGAGCTGGGCAAAAAAGGCATAGCGTCCTTACGTTATGATAAACGTTTGGTTGGGCAAAGCACTACTTCTATTAAAGAAAACGAGATCAGGTTTGAAGATTATGTTGAGGATGCTGCTGCACTGCTTAACATGCTCACTGCCGACGAACGTTTTTCGCGGGTAATCATTCTCGGCCACAGCGAAGGCTCATTGGTTGGCATGATGGCTGCTTTTGATGAACCGATAAAAGGCTTTATATCAGTAGCCGGTGCTGGTGATTCGGCAGATAAGATCCTGACTGAGCAAATGAAATCTCAGCCTGCATTTATATCAGAAGGGTTTAATCGTATGCTGGATAGTTTAAAGCGGGGTAAAACAACTGATAATATCGATCCTGCACTGTACTTTATTGCCCGACCAAGTATTCAGAAATACCTTATGTCGTGGTTCAGGTATAACCCTCAGCGCGAGATCAGGAAAGTAAAAGCACCAATATTGATCATACAGGGAACAACCGATTTGCAGGTAACTGTTGGTGATGCAGAGAAGCTGAAAAAAGCAAAATCAGACGCGATACTTACCATCATCCCCAACATGAACCATGTGCTGAAAGAAGCCCCTGCGGATAAGGAAAAGAATAAGGCTACCTACAACGAGCCTGATTTACCGCTTAAACCGGAGTTTGTTACAGCTATAACCACGTTTGTGCTGAAGACAACGAAATAGAATACTAAAAATCATGTCATTGCGAGCGATAGCGTGGCAATCGCACGGAAGCATATCCGCCCTGTACGGTATGCGATTGCTTCGTCGTTCCTCCTCGCAATGACATGTGATAATTTCCTACCACGCCCCCAACAACCTTCTAATCACAATGATCTCGGCTACATGGTAGGCATTATGATCAGCTGCCTGTAATGCTTCACGAAGGATGGTTTGTCCATCGCCATGCGGGATCTTTTTATAAATATCCTCGCTTTTTACCAGCTCAATCAGCGCTTCCAGGTCGTCATCAATTTGTTTAAGGCAATTATTCCAGGCTTGGTCATCTTTTGGAGCAAGTTCTTTGGGCCAGTAATCATCAGGCCAGTTGGGTGATTTGTGGCTACCGTCTTTACTAAACTCCAGCATATCCCATTGCGCTATGCGGATGTGCTCAACCAGTTGCCAAATGGTATAGGGAAGCTTATCAACTTTAACACCGCGAAGTTTGGACGGTAAACCATCAAGGGCTTTTTTCAGATCGGCATGGGCATTGCCGCCCTGTAGCAAATGCGTGATCTCATCAATTAAAATTTGGTGTTCATTGTTCATAGGTAAATCAAATGTTTTTTAAAGTAACAAATTCGTCGCCGGTTTGATTTATTTGGCTTAAATGTTTTAAGTTTATGCTTCATTGTAAAATTCATCAGTTGTGGTCAGAAATATATTCTTAAAATTAGCACTCGCCGTTGTTTTATTCATGGTTGCCTTTACCGGCTGTAAAAAAGAAGGAGGCAGTGGTACCGGCCCGCTATTGGGTAAAGATGACGAGGCTTTTATTAAATATGAGAATACGTTTCTGGATAACTTCTGGAAGCTGAACCCCGATTGGGCTACATCAGCAGGGTATCATAAATACGATAGTTTGATGGTACTTCCTAACGAACAAAGTCGTGATAAGCTGGTAACCTTTGCCAAATACCAGGTCGACTCGTTAAGCCGCTTTGAAGTAAATACCCTGTCTGAAGCCAATAAGATAGATTACAAGATCCTGCAAAACCAGCTTGAATATCTGCAATGGCAGGTGCGTCAGTTAAAGCAATACGAGTGGGACCCATCATCATACAATGTGATCGGTACGTTTGCTTATATTTTGAATGAGCATTATGAGCCTTTGCCTAAACGCTTACGCCATTTTTATCAGCGTATGTCGTTTATTCCGCAATACTATAAAGATGCCCAAAAGCAGATCAAAAACCCGGTGGTGGAACTTACCAGCCTGGCCATTGAGCAAAACCTGGGTGGTATTGACGTAATAGGGAAAGACTTTGCCGATTCGCTTAAGAAAACCAATATCCCCAAAGCAGAGCAAAAATTAATGACCGACAGGGCTGCCCAAAGCGTTGTTGCTATTAAAGCTTATGCCGACTGGCTTAAGGCGCTTAAAAATGATCATCCAAGAAGTTTCAGGTTGGGTAAGGACCTGTATGAGGATAAGTTTAAATACGAAATAGTAGCCACCAATACTGCCGAAAAAATTTACAATGCGGCTGTTGAACGTAAAAAATTCATCCACCGTGAAATGGCTAAGATCAGCAAACAGTTTGGTCAAAATATTTTGGTAAACAAGCTGCTCCTGCCGATAGTTTGCTAATGATAAGCCAGCTGATAGATACTATTTCAACAAAACATGTTAAGCCGGAAGATTTTCAATCGTCAATTGAACAGATCATACCTAAGCTTAATGCCTTTGTTAAAGCTAAAGACCTGCTAACGCTTGATCCGTCAAAACCGCTGATCATCCGTAAAGAGCCTGGTTATATGGCAGGTGTGGCGGGCGCATCTATGAGTGGCCCGGGCCCTTATGATAAAAACGGCAATTCGTACTATAACGTAGGCAGTCTGGCCGGCTGGAGCAAGGAAAAAGCCGAAAGCTATCTGCGCGAATACAATAATTATATTTTACAGATCCTGAGTATTCACGAGGCTGTACCTGGCCATTATGTGCAGGGCGTATATTCAAATAAAGCGCCAAGTATCATCAAAGCTGTATTTGGTAACGGCGCCATGGCCGAAGGCTGGGCGGTATACACCGAGCAAATGATGCTGGAAAACGGATTTGGCAACAACGAGCCCGAAATGATGCTGATGTGGTACAAATGGAACTTGCGTTCGGTATGCAATACCATTTTGGATTACAGCGTACATAGTAACAGCATGACTAAAGATGAAGCCATTAAGCTGTTAACCCGCGAAGCTTTCCAGCAGCAGGCCGAAGCCGATGGTAAATGGAAGCGCGTTAGCGTAACCAGTGTTCAGTTAACCAGTTATTATACAGGTTACAAAGAGATCATTGATTTGAGGGATGCCTATAAAATTAAAATGGGCGATAAATATAAACTGAAAGAGTTTAACGAGAAGTTTTTAAGCTACGGCAGCGCCCCGGTTAAGTTTATAAGAGAAGCCATGCTGGCCAAAACCAGCGGAAATTAATTGATAGTCCACAGGGATAAACTCATGGACTATGAACCATGAGTTTATTTCCCATGAACTATCAAAATCTTTTTATTAACAGCTTACGCGTAATGATTTTTTATCTGGTGCTCAAGCTGGGTCATGATGTTTTTCTTCAGCCTGCCTTTATAACAGGTACAGGAACCTTTATCAAGGTTCAGTTCGGCAATCACCTTACCCTGGTCAACCACGCGGAAATTTCCTGCATCGTTGGGTAAAACGGCCACTATGCGTTCATCTTCTCCCGAAAAATTAATCAGCACGTGAAATTGGTGCTGTGGTATAAATGCTATTTGCTGTAACATAAAAACCTCTCTTTCCGCTATTAGGTGTGTCAAAAAAATAAAGAGTAGAGCGTTGCATAAAGTTAACGAAATTGTTTTCAATTAATTGTTAGGAATTTTCAGTTTTTTTCGAGGGATATTATAATATATTTAGCGTTTACATATCACAGATCATGAAGAAAATTTTGTTTGCCGGTGTACTGGCAATAATATCAGTTGCGGCCCATGCTCAAAAGGTAAAACCGGCTCTGAAATTAATTAAAGGCAATACCTATTACCTGTCAACCTCGGCTCACTCTATTGTGAAGCAAACCATAAATGGCCAGGTTAATAATATTGATATGACCATCGATGGCAAAATGTCGTTCAAGGTGTTAAATGCCGATTCTCTTTATTATATGGAGGTTAATTATACCAAAGTCGGTATGAAAATGCAGCTGCCTAACGGTAATGTAGCATTTGATTCGGATAGTAAAGACACTACAAATATTATGGCGAGGATCATGTCGGCTTTAACTAATAAGCCGTTTAGTGCAACGATAACTAAAAGCGGCAGGATCAAATCAATAGCCAATGCCGAAACCATGATCACATCTATGATAGATGGTTTTAAGGAGGTTCCTGCTGCACAAAAAGAACAGCTAAAAACGCAGTTGAGCCAGTCGTTTGGTTCAGGGGCTCTTAAAAGCAACCTGGAAATGGCTATGTCGGTACTGCCTGAAACGGCCGTGGCAAAAAACGATAAGTGGACCATTAAAAATAACATGGAGGGTGCTATGAGCGCTAAGATAGTATCCGTTTATCAACTGGTCGATATAACTCAGCAAAGTTATGTGATCCATGGTAATGCCACATTGGAAACAGATAATACTGCCGATTATAAAACCATCAGTAATATGCCTATGAAATATAATATGAAAGGTACTATGGTTGCAGATGTTATTGTTGACAAAGCTACGGGCTGGATCTCAAGTTCAAAATTAAAGCAAAGCATTGAAGGTACTGTTGAAATAAAAGATAATCCAAAAGTACCGGGCGGTTTAACCTTCCCGATGAGTGTTACCAGCGAAACATCAAGCGTTGATCACTAATTATTAAAACGACTATAATAAAAAAATCCCTGCCGGTTTCAGCAGGGATTTTTTGTTGGGTAAATGCCCGGCATCACAGTGCCCACAGGCCTTCAAGATAAAGTTTATACCGTGTTGGCTGAAACTCGCCATAAGCAAAAACAGCAATGGTATTTCCTTTTTTTGTGTAGTATAAACGGAGCCTTTCGCTGCCTTTGTATAAATTAGGAAAGTCGGCATTAAAGCCGCCGGTTTTTACAATGGTTTCAAAGTCATCCGGGGTAGTTACCTTACGCAGATCTTCAAAATTGTTATTGGCAAAATCACTGAACTTTATATCACCGGCAGGCAGGTTAAAAGATTTATGCACAGCCTCCGCTTCGTCTCCATCAAACAACAATGACTTTGTTATTTCATATTTTGTGATCATATTTTAATAATATCGCTTTTTTATTGTTTTACTTCTTCTATGTAACCGCCCGCTTTGAGGTCGTTAACAGTAGCCGGCACTTCATATTGGATGCCTAAACCAGGCTTGCCAAACCAGGGGATGATCTTCCCTTGCCTTACTTTGGCTATTGCTTTCAAAACTTTATAAATTTTGTAAGGTTTGGTCAACGTATTATCAGGCAGGGCGCGTTTTGGGAAAGGTACACCTTTTGGCGATACAAATGTGCCTTTATCCTGGAAGGTACCGGTAGAATCGCTATAACCTCCGTAGCGGTCAATCAGCACACCTTTTGGAAGCGTAATGATAACCAGGTTTACGGCTCCGCGGTTTGGCGGCCAGCCACCGTTAAGGTTGTTTCTGGTGAAGAATTTCTCGAGAGCATCCCATTTCTCTGTTTTAAAGAACAGCCAGGCCGAGTCGGCAAGAGGCTTTTTTGTGCTGTCGGCAAAATCGGCTACGGAGCTTTTAAAATCTTCATAGGTAACTCCACGTACCGGCAGGTGGTGCGCTTTTGCAGCATGGTGTGGTTTGGTTTGCGCTGTTGCCAGGAAAGGCATCAGCCATACGGAAAGGATCAGCAGTTTTAGTGTTTTCATTCGATGTGAGTTTTTGTGTGATAAAGCTAATAGGAGTAAGGCGGATATTAAAGCATTTTATGTTATTTATTTTATTCAATATTATAATATGGAATATCAAACAGATGAGGTTGGCCTGTCCGTCCGTTTTCGGGTAAAGGTAGTTGAGGACAGAAGAGGACATCGCTGATTTTTTCAGCCTGTGGTTGATGTTTCCACTATGGGTGTTAATTTAGGCCGGCAGTGGGGGTTAACAGGGTTAACAGAAATTAGCACTATTTTTGTTTATATATTTGATAGTCATTGCATTATGTTAAAAGTGGTGTTAACCCCTAAATCCGTCTTGCTGTTGTATCAACAACATAGGTGTTCGGAAGATTTAAAAAAGCAGGGGATTGTGCGATTCCCTCCCTTGGGAGGGCGTAGGGAGGGGTTTCGCCGGCAGACTTATCTGCTTTAATGACGCATAAACCCCTCCCTGCCACTACACAACTCCGCCGCCCCCCTCCCCAAGGAGGGAATTAAAAATCTTCCGAACACCTACAGTATCAACACCAACAACGGCTGAGCTAAAAAAGTCATTATAAAAAATCCCTGCCATCCTATATTAATCCAACCAAAACAAACCAATAAAGGAAATTATTACCTTCGTACCTATGTCATCAGCTGAAGCAAAAAAACAAATAGAGGCATTAACAGCCGAACTTAAACAGCACAATTACAATTACTATGTGCTGGCCATGCCAACCATTTCTGATTTTGATTTTGATAAAAAACTGGAGTTGCTTAACAAACTCGAAAAAGAATACCCGGAATTTGCCGACCCCGATTCGCCAACGCAAAGGGTAGGCGGAGATATCACCAAGGAGTTTGTGACCGTTAAGCACCGCTGGCCTATGCTATCCTTGGGTAATACTTATAATGAGCAGGAACTGATTGATTTCGACCAGAGGGTACGTAAGGCTATTGGCGATAATTTTGAGTACGTATGCGAGCTTAAGTTTGATGGTTTGAGCATGAGCCTTACCTATGAAGATGGCAAACTGATACGCGGCGTTACCCGCGGAGACGGTGTACAGGGTGATGAAGTAACTACAAACATTAAAACTATCCATACTATACCCAAACGCCTGCATGGCGAGGGTTATCCTGCCTACTTTGATATCCGCGGCGAGGTGTTCATGCACCGTAAAGCTTTCGACAGGCTGAATAACGAAAGGATTGAAAGTGGTGAAGTGCCTTATGCCAATCCACGTAACTTTGCTTCAGGCACGGTAAAAATGCAGGATTCGGCCGAAGTGGCTAAACGCCCGCTTGATTGTTTCCTGTACTTTTTATACACCGAAAAAACAGTATTTAAAACCCATTGGGAAAGTTTGCAGGCCGTTAAAACCTGGGGCTTTCATACCAACGAGCATAGCGAGCTTTGCCCGGATATTAATTGCGTGCTGCAGTTTATTAATAAATGGGATAAGGAACGCTTTAACCTGAGCTATGATATTGATGGCATTGTTATTAAGGTAAATAACTACTCGCAGCAGCAGGAGCTGGGCTTTACTGCCAAATCGCCGCGCTGGGCCATCTCCTATAAATTTAAAGCCGAAAGGGTGGAGACCGAACTGCTTGAGGTGACTTACCAGGTTGGCCGTACCGGTGCTGTTACGCCGGTTGCTAATTTAAAGCCTGTACTGCTTGCCGGGACTACAGTAAAGCGCGCAACGCTGCATAATGCCAATGAGATCATCCGCCTGGATTTGCATGAGGGCGATACCGTTTTTGTTGAAAAAGGCGGTGAGATCATCCCGAAGATCATTAGCGTAAACCCCGAAAAACGTAAGGCTGATGCCGTGCCTGTTGTTTACCGCACCAACTGCCCTGCCTGCGATACGCTGCTTGAGCGTAAGGAAGGTGAGGCCGCATTTTACTGCCCCAATGATGAAGGTTGCCCGCCGCAAATTGTTGGGAAGATGCAGCATTTCATCGGTCGTAAGGCTAT
>NZ_DASVOB010000882.1:0-3838 GCF_036383575.1 Mucilaginibacter sp. | reverse complement strand
GATCTCCACCGGATCTGGGCAGCCATTTTCGGGCACCATCTTCAGCAACTTATCGCCCTGTTGATCTAAAAATTCCCACTGTCGTTTTATTTTAGCTAAACCAAGCGGCCCCATCTTATCCCAGTCATGATTACCGGGGATAAAATAAACAGGCGCGCCGGCAGCACGCATAGGCTGGTATTGTGATTGCAGGATCTTTTTAGTTTGGGCTTCTTCCAGGCTGCCGGGTAGACCCATACCGCGTGGATAGATATTATCTCCAAGGTAAAATACAGAGGTCTTGTTCTTAAGAATATTAGCGGCGGCATGCTTTAAAACAGCGCTTTGCTGCATATCTATTTCGCCAGCGTCGCCAATAAGGATCATCCTGTACTGAACCGAATCCTGGGCCTGTACGTTGAGCATGCCCAATAGTAAAACAAATAACAAAGGTAGTTTTTTAATCATGAGGTCGGTTAAGATGTATATAGTATTTGTATTATATGTGCTTCAATAGCACTATTTCTTATAGCTGAATTTCAATATATTACCGGCGCTTAGCTGATCTCCTTCATTGGATATATACAGATTGCGCTGGTTATCAAATGCCATACCTTCTGGCTGGCCAAATATGGTAACACTTAAAGGGTATACATTCTTCACTTTCCAGTTAGCATCAGCTACCACCAGCATTTTATTTACCGATGAAAGGATATACCACTCATTGGTAAATGTATTTTTTGCCATTGCCGACGGACGGAACGGCACCCGCTTTTTATTAGCCAGGCGTTCAATTTCCTTAACATCTATTACAAAACTGCCGGTTTGTTTCAGTGTACCTTTGGGCTGTAGATTCAGGATATAGCCGCTACTGCTTTTGGATGTTTTTTCATCGGCACAATGCTTGCACAGCACATAAATGAGGCCTGATTTTTCATCGGCACACATGGCTTCATATTCACCTTCAGGAAGCTCTCCCTTTGTTTTTTGCACGTTGGCTGTCTCTTTCGTCCTCACCTGGCTAAAAGGGAAGGTGAATAATGTACCGTCACTTTTAAGCATGATCACCTGCTCCCGGCAGATTGCTACATCTTCATAATCACCACTTTTGCCAAATTTAGTATAGCTGGCTTTTTTATCGCCAAGTTTCAGGTTAAACAAAAATCCTTCTTCGTCCTGCTCGGCATAAACCGAATCATTTTTACCGTTGTGAAAAGCAAAGCCGGAGATCTCGGTAAGGTCCTCGGGCATTTTATATTTAACAGGCTTATTTAAGTCATACCCCGGCGGGCTCAATGGGATAGCCTTCTCTTTATTTTTACATGAGATAGCCAAAAAAACGGCAGCCACGGCAAGCATACCTGTTACTAAAACAGCCAGATTGCGTTTGGCATTGTGTTTTTTAAACCCAGTCATATTTTTTTTGCTGTAAAAGTTCATAAATGGCCCGCTGCGATTGTACCTGCGGTTCTGTTCTATCAACCCTTATGTTTTGCAATTGTTCATTTAAATTTACGGCCTGCACGTTATCCGCCAGCTGGATATCAAGCATGTTTATCACTTCTTTCCTGATGCCTTCGTCATAAACAGGGAAACAAACCTCGATACGGCGGTAAATATTACGGTTCATCCAATCGGCCGAGCCCATGAAAACTTCGTGATTGCCGCTGTTATGAAATATAAAAATACGTCCGTGTTCCAGGTAACGGTCAACGATCCGCCTTATCGTGATATTTTCACTCATGCCGGGTATTCCAGGTATTAAACAGCAAATACTGCGCACTATCATCCTGATCCTCACCCCTGCCTGCGAGGCTTCATAAAGCTTACCTATCAACACCCGCTCTTCCAGGTTGTTCAGTTTTATGGTGATCCCTGCCGGGTTGCCTTTGCGAGCTTGGTCAATTTCCCTGTCTATCAGTTCAATAAACTTTGATTGTAAATTAAATTGGGCCACGAGCAGATGCTTAAAGTCGATATTGTACCCTTCGGCCGATTTGGCTTTCTTGCCCAAATAGATGAACAACAGGTCCATTTCACGCAGTAATTGCGGATTGGCAGTCATCATGATATGATCGGTATAAAAGGCTGCTGTACTTTCGTTAAAGTTACCGGTTGCCAATAGCCCGGCGTACTTAACACGCCCATCAACCAGTCGTTTCACCAAACCTACTTTAGCATGCACTTTTATGGCCTTATCGCTGTAAATGATATCGGCGCCGGCAGCTTTTAACCTTTTAGCCCATTTGATGTTGTTAGCTTCATCAAAGCGGGCTTTCAGTTCAACCAATACCCTTACCTTTTTACCGCTTTCGGCAGCGCTGATGAGGGCATTAACAATACGTGAGTCGCTGGCTACGCGATAAAGCGTAACAGAGATCTCCTCAACATTTTCATTAATAGCGGCCTCGTTAAAAAACCGAAGGATAGCGTTGTATGATTGGTAAGGGGCATGAAAAATACAATCCCCCTTATCTATATAATCAAATATAGACTCATCGGCACTAATTTGCCTGTTTACCAACGGCGGCCATTTGGTATATTTTAAACCAGGAATGCTAACCGGCAAACCCATCAAATCTTTAAGGTTATGATAAAACCCGCCCTCCACAATACTTGATCCCTGTACCCCCAGCTTATCTTCAATTAAGTGAAGGCTGCGCAAAGGAATGCCCGGCTGATGTAAAAAGCGTGTGGCCAGTCCCTGATCGCGTTTTTGAAGCTGTTTTTCAATCTGCTCCTGAACATCACCATCGTAATCATCACTTAACTCAAGCTCCGCATCGCGGGTTATTTTGAAGCTGTAGCAGCCTTTTATTTCTTCATTTTTAAAAATCTTGTTGAGGTTATATCGTACAATATCATCAAGAAAAATGATGTACTGCTTACCATCCTCATTAACGCTGAAAAACCTTGGCAGCTGATTGGATGGAATATTAAGGATGACAGAACGTTCTTTCTCCTTCTCTAATTTAAGATTTACGAGGAAGTATAACCTGTTGTTTTCGGGAAAGAATTGTTTTTTGCCGCCAACAAGATCAACAGGCTTTAAAAAAGCAAGCACCTGGCTGTAAAAGTAGTCGCTCACCCTGTCGGCTATCGATGCAGGGATAGGTTCATTGAACAGCAGGTTTAGATTATTTTCCTTTAGTAACGGGATAAGCCTGCCGGTAAAAACCTTACCAAAACGATTTTGCTGGCCTTCAACAAGCTGTTGGGCTTTGTGAAGCACATCCTCGCTTTGCCCTGTTTTATTATGCAGGTTAAGCTTGTGCAAGGCCATCACCACGGGCATGCGCACGCGGTAAAATTCATCGAGGTTAGATGAAAAGATAGCAAGAAAATTTACCCTTTCCAGTACGGGGAGCTCTTCGCTTTCGGCCTCCATCAATATGCGTTCATTGAAAAGTAACCAGCTCAGGTCCCTGTCGAAAAATGAGTATTCCATAGTAGCAGATTTTGTTTTTGGCAGTATCGCGATAGCCTACAATAATGATGATATGATGAATGCTATTACCGATACGATAAGGCCGAACATGAAGATATTGTAAGATGCCCTGAGCAGCCTGTATTTTTTGCCCAGCACTACGCCCTGCGAATAATTGTCGCGGATGAGACTGCCGTACAGAAACTCGCGGTCTTCCATCATTTTTTCCATACCATCGCTGTAATCCTGGTATGACATGCGGTAAAAGTTACCGAAAAACAACAGGTTAACCTTTTTATTACTGATATCTTCAGGTGTAAATAACCCCGGAGGAATTGAGGGGCGGGTTGAAAGTATGGAGAAGATCATAGTAGCCAAACTAACGGACAACAGCATGAAAGTAGGGATCAGCAAATTAGAGTGCTCATCGAG
>NZ_DASVOB010000881.1:0-8953 GCF_036383575.1 Mucilaginibacter sp. | reverse complement strand
AAACATTAGCATGGTTGTTACCAGCGCTGTTAGTTATTGTGCTTGTAGTAGGTTTTGCAGCAGGTTCATATCCTGCGTTTTTCCTTTCGGCATTTCAGCCTATTAATGTACTGAGCGGTAAGCTGGCCGGTGGCTTTAAAGGAAGCAGGCTCAGGAGTGTGCTGGTAGTTTTCCAGTTTTCCATTTCAATATTCCTCATTATTGGCACCATCGTTATTTATAACCAGCTCAACTATATTCAAACCAAAAACCTGGGTTATAACCGTAACCAGGTGCTTGTTATCAATAAAGCATTTGAACTTGGTAGCCATGTCAAATCATTTAAGGACGAGATCAGGCAGCTGCCGGGTGTGGTTAATGCCACCTTAACGGGTTACCTGCCAACAGGGCATATGCGGAGCACCTCTATATTTTATAAAGATGCTTCACTTGATCAGAAAAAAGCTTTATTCCCTCAGAGCTGGAATATTGATGCTGATTATGTAGGTACGCTGGATATGAAGATAGCTGCGGGTCGTAATTTTTCGCAACAAATGCCTACCGACTCAACGGGCCTGGTAATCAACGAAACTGCCGTTCGTTTTTTGGGCTATAAAGATCCCATCAACAAAATTCTTTACCGCAATATGGATGGCAATCGCGACCATATGAAGCCATACCACATAGTTGGGGTGGTTAAGGATTTTAACTTCAATTCACTAAGGGAAAATGTCAGCCCGGTAGTGTTTTTGCTGGGCGATGATATGGGAGATATGAGCGTTAAAGTAAACACCAAAAATTTGCCGGCGTTGATCGATCAGATAAAAAACAAATGGCAGGGCATGACCCAAAGCCAGTTCAGCTATTCGTTTATGGATCAGGATTTTGATGCCAACTACCGTGCCGAGCAGCGTACAGGTACCATATCAATCATATTTACTGTGCTGGCCATTTCTATTGCCTGCCTCGGTTTGTTTGGCTTGGCTGCCTATGCCGCAGAACAGCGCACCAAAGAGATTGGGATTCGTAAAGTACTGGGCGCAAGCGTATCGGCTATCGTAAATACCTTATCTAAAGATTTTATAAAACTGGTGCTGATCTCCATTGCCATAACCACACCGGTAGCATGGTACCTCATGAACAAATGGCTGCAGGATTTTGCCTATCGTATCAGCATACAATGGTGGGTAC
Organism: Mucilaginibacter sp.; assembly: GCF_036383575.1. Taxonomy (GTDB): domain Bacteria; phylum Bacteroidota; class Bacteroidia; order Sphingobacteriales; family Sphingobacteriaceae; genus Mucilaginibacter. The sequence continues at coordinate 7,783 of NZ_DASVOB010000881.1, read as the reverse complement.
TGGTACTGGCTGGAGCAGGTGCCATGTTAATAGCCATAGTTACAGTAAGTTTCCAATCTGTAAAAGCAGCATTGGCAAACCCGGTTAATAGCCTTAAAAACGAGTAGCAGTTTGCAGTGGCAGTTAGCAGTTATGTAACAGCAGGATACCAATGAACTAATGAACAATTGAACCAATGAACCATGTTTAGAAATTACCTTAAAACCGCTTTTCGCACATTGAAAAAAAATGTGGGTTTCACCGCAATTAATGTTTTTGGTTTAGCTCTTGGGTTGGCTACGTGTTTGCTTATTGTATTTTACGTGGTTGACGAGCTAAGCTATGATAAATTTAACACTAAGGCCGACAGGATCTATCGCGCCAATATGCAAATCAAGTTTGGCGGTATCGACCAAAGTTATGCATGTGCGCCTGCACCGCTGGGTGCTGCATTTCAAAACGATTACCCTGAGGTTGAACGTGCCTGCCGTTTGTTAATGCGCGGTGGTTATAATGTAAAAAAGGGTAATCAAATCATCCACGAAAACCGGATGATCCTGGCGGATTCGACCTTGTTTGATGTATTTACCCTGCCTATGATAGCAGGTGACCCCAAAAAGGCTTTGGTTGAACCTAATACCGTGGTGATAACCGAAAGCACAGCCAAACGCTATTTTAATACTACGCAGGCCGTGGGCAAAACTTTTACGTTTGATGAAAAGCTGCTGTACAAGGTTACCGGGGTAATTAAAGATCTTCCTAAGCAGTCGCATTTTCATTATGATTTTTTCCTATCGATGACCTCAGCAAAGGAAAGTAAGGAGAATGCCTGGTTCAGCAATAACTTCAATACCTATGTACTGCTTAAACCGGGTGTTGACGCTAAAAAGTTTGAAGCCAAATTCCCAGCACTGATGCGTAAATATGCTGGTCCTCAGTTGCAGGATATTTTACACCTTAATTTCGACTCGTTTGAAAGTGCGGGTAACAGGTACCAGTTGAGCCTTACACCGTTAAAAGATATTCACCTTAAATCAAACCTGCTATCTGAACTTGATCATAACGGAAACATTCAGTACGTATACATTTTTGGCGCGGTGGCTATTTTTATATTGCTGATAGCCTGCGTGAACTTCATGAACCTTTCAACTGCCCGTTCGGCAAACCGTGCGCGTGAGGTAGGGGTGCGTAAGGTACTTGGATCAAGGCGTCAATCACTTATAGCCCAGTTCCTGTCCGAATCCATCATGGTAACGTTTATAGCTACGATAATAGCTATGCTGATGGCTTATTTCCTGCTGCCGGTGTTCAATAATATATCGGGTAAAGCTATGGAACTTAATGTTAGTTCGTTGCTTTGGTTGGTACCTGCGTTGCTGGTTGCCGTTTTGGTGATCGGCTTTTTGGCGGGTTCATATCCCGCGTTTTTCCTTTCTGCTTTTCAACCAATTGATGTTTTAAAAGGCAAACTTGCATCAGGCTTTAAGGGAGGGATGTTAAGGAGTTCATTGGTGGTATTTCAGTTTTTTATATCGATAGTGCTTATTATAGGTACGCTGGTGATCTATAACCAGCTTAAATATATCCAGAATAAAGACCTCGGCTACAACCGTAGCCAGGTATTGGTGATCCACGGTGTATATGACCTTGGCGATCAGAGCAAGGTGCTAAGAGATGAAGTAAAACAGTTACCCGGTGTAATGGGCGTAACGATGACCGGCTTTTTGCCGACATCCGATTACCGCAACAGCAGCAGCGTTTTCCAGGAACGGGTGCTTGATCCTAAAAAAGCAGTATTGGCACAAACCTGGGTGGTGGATGACAGCTATCTGCCAACCCTTGGTATAAAACTAACCAGGGGGCGTAATTTCTCAAGCCAGATGCCTACCGATTCGGCAGCTATGATCATCAATGAGACAGCTGCAAAGCTGATGGGTGTACGCGATCCGCTCAATAAATCCATGTTTTTACCGATGGACAATATGGCCAAAACATTTAAAGAATATCATATCGTTGGCGTTATTAAAGATTTCAACTTTGCATCATTACGCACCAATGTAACACCTGTAGTATTGATGTATGGCGATAATACGGGCGCCTTGAGTGTAAAAGTAAATACCGCCAACATTACCGCGCTGATGGGTATGATCAAAGACAAATGGAAGTCGATAAAGCCGGGCAAAGAATTTGAATATTCATTTATGGATGAAGATTTTGATTCATCCTATCGTGCTGAGCAACGGATGGGTACCATATTTATCATATGTACCAGTTTAACCATCATTATTGCCTGTTTAGGTTTGTTTGGTTTGGCTGCATATTCTGCCGAACAGCGTACCAAAGAAATCGGGATCCGCAAAGTGCTGGGTGCTAATGTGGCTGCCATCGTGGGTATGTTATCAAAGGATTTTATTAAACTGGTAATGATTGCCCTAGTGATCGCTATCCCGGTGGCCTGGTTTGCCATGCAGCAATGGTTGCAGGGTTTTGCCTACCGCCAAAATATCCAATGGTGGGTGATCGTATTGGCCGGGGGGGCAGCTGTGTTGATCGCTTTTGTAACCATCAGCTTTCAATCCATCAAAGCGGCGCTGGCTAACCCGGTTAGGAGCCTCAAAAATGAGTAGCAGTTGGTAGTTGCAGACAGCAGTAAACGATGGACACTAACAAACTAATGAACAAGTGAACTAATGATACGAAATTATATAAAAACAGCCTGGCGGAACCTTTATCGTAATAAAGCATTTTCGCTGATCCATATCCTGGGGCTAACCATGGGGATAACCGTTTGCCTCATGATATTCCTGTATATCATGAATGAGTTTAGCGTGGATAATTTCCATAAGCAGGGCAAAGATATATACCGTGTGATGCGTGGTTTTGATAAGTCGAAAGCGCCTACTTCTTATCTTTCTGGGCCATACGCCCCTGCCATGCTGAATGATTTTCCGCAGGATGTAAAAATGGCGGTTCGGGTTTCACCGCAGAATGACCTGATCTCTTTTGGCGAAAAATCATTCAACGAAAAGAAGGTTTACGCCGTTGACTCCAATTTTTTCAGGCTATTTACCTTTCCGTTGCTCAGGGGCGATGCTGCTTCAGCTTTAAACAACCCTGGAAGCGTTGTAATTACAGAAACTACAGCTAAGAAGTATTTCGGCAACGTTGACAATGCCATGGGTAAAGTAGTGCAGATGGATAAACGCCTGCAATTAAAGGTAACCGGTGTTGCCAAAGATGTACCTTCCAACTCGCACCTTGATTTTGATCTGGTGGTTCCGATAGCAAATTACACCCGCGATCCTGGTTTTAATGTATGGATCAATAACGGTCTGTTTGTTTACGTGTTGCTCAATGAGCACAGCAGTCCTGCAGCGTTAGAAAGCCACTTTCCGCAGTTTATGGAGAAGTACATGGGCGAAGATATGAAGCGCTTCGGCACCAAATTTTACCTGAACTTAAGGCCTTTCAAAGATATTTATTTTGAAAATGCGTCCACGTTTGACAACGTGAAACATGGCGATAAAACGGTGGTATTCATCTTTATTTCGATAGCGGTACTCATCATGATCATCGCTTGTATCAACTTTATGAACCTGGCTACCATCCGCGCGGTGGAACGTTCGAAAGAGGTTGGTATGCGTAAAGTATTAGGCGCTTTACGAAATCATTTGGTATGGCAGTTTATAGGGGAGTCGTTATTGCTGGCATTTATTTCATGCGCGCTTTCTATCGGTTTGTTATTTCTGCTGATGCCTTCATATAATGCGCTTTTAGGTTATGATCTTACTGTATCATGGAACAGTGCGCCGATTTACCTGTTTCTTTTAGGAGTTATTGTATTTGTGGGCTTCCTTGCCGGAAGTTACCCAGCGATATTCATGTCGGCATTTTCGCCTATTGAGGCTTTAAAGGGTAAACTTAAGCTGGGTAAAGGCGGGTCTTTCTTCAGGCAATCGCTGGTGGTCTTCCAGTTCAGTATTTCGGTATTGCTGATCATTGGCACTATTGTGATCGTTAACCAAATGAGGTATGTAAAAAACAAATCATTAGGTTATGATAAGGAGCAGACGGTTATTGTGAAGATTGATAATAACGACATTTATGATCACCGGCAAACCTTTAAACACCGGCTTCAAAACTCCGACTATGTTAAATCGGTGTCCTTGATGTCGGGTGAGCCGGGTGGTTTTTTTGATATGCAGGGTTTTAATGTAGAAGGCCAGCACGCAACATTTAAATCACGAACCGAATATGCCGATTTTGAATATGTAAAAACCTTCGGGTTAAAGATCATTGCCGGCAGGGATTTTTCATCGCAATTTGCTACAGATACAACCAATTCGATATTGATCAATCGCACAGCCGCAAAAGAGCTTGGTTTTACACCGCAGCAAGCTATCGGTAAATGGATTAAAAATACAGTACGCGATAGCAATCGACGCACCATCATAGGCGTGGTTGAAGATTTCAATTTTCTTTCGCTTAAAGAAAACATGGATGCCCTGGTCATATCGCCAAGTGAAGACAGGCGCGTAGCGGTGATCAAATTAAAACCGGGGAATATCCAGGCCGGTTTGACAGCTATCAAAAACACTTACGCCGAAGTAGCGCCTATTTATCCATTTGAGTTTAGTTTTCTTGATCAGCAGTTTGATACCACTTATCGTAACGATATCAGGCAGCAAACTATGTTAAGCATATTCTCAGGTTTGGCCATCTTTATCGCCTGTTTAGGTTTGTTTGGCCTGGCTTCGTTTACCGCGGCTAAACGTACCAAAGAGATCGGGGTGCGCAAAGTATTGGGCTCATCGGTACAAAACATCCTTATCCTCATATCAAAAGACCTACTGAAGCCTGTATTATTGGCTACAGTAATTGCTATTCCATTAGGTTACTATTGTATGGATAAATGGCTTCAAAGTTTCGCTTATAAAACACCTTTATACTGGTGGATCTTCGCATTGGCGGCTTTGCTTACGTTTGTAATAGCCGTGGTTACCATCAGTTTCCAATCATTAAAGGCTGCGCTTGCAAATCCTATCAGGAGTTTAAGAAGCGAATAAAAACAGTCGGCAGATAGCAGTGGCAGTTTGCAGTTAAAAAATTATTTCCCTGAGCCCGTGTCCTCACGGGCTCTTTTCATATCCTACGGCCTCCAAATTTATTTTCAGCACCATGCAACGTATCTGCTAATGACTTGGTCTTGTATATATAAACCAAAGATCATTATTATGAAAAAGTATTTACTTGTGTTATTTGTTGCTTGTGCCGGTAGCAGCGTTTTTGCACAAAATAATCAGAAAACACCATATCTCACCAAATCATTATCAGGCCAGTCGGTAAAAGACGTATTTGTTAATACATCGGGTGGCAGTATCACTGTTAGCGGGGCATCAGGCGAAGAGCCAAGGGTAGAGGTTTTTATTCAAGGTAATAATGGCAATGGCGATTTGTCAAAAGAGGAGATTAAAAAACGTCTTGATGAAAATTATGATCTGAGCATTGATGTTAATGGCGGTGAGCTTCACGCCAAAGCCAGAAGCAAAAAAGATAATAACTGGGATTGGAAGAGATCATTAAGTATTTCGTTCCGCGTGTATGTGCCCGGCAATGTGGCAACCAACCTGAACACAAGCGGCGGTAGCATCCACCTTGATAATTTAACCGGAGCACAACAGTTTGAAACCAGCGGTGGTAGCTTACATCTCGATAAAATTACCGGTACTATCAAAGGCCGCACATCAGGCGGTAGTATTCATGTAAGCGACTCAAAGGAAAGTATCGACCTGGAAACTTCAGGAGGCAGCATCGAAGCCCGGAATTGTATGGGCCATATCAGGTTGGAAACATCCGGAGGTTCTTTACATCTTGAAGGTTTAAAAGGTGATATCAAAGCTACTACCAGCGGCGGCAGTATCAGCGGCAATAAAATCGATGGCGATTTTACTACAGGCACATCAGGCGGTAGCATTAATCTTACCGATCTTTCTTGCAGCCTTGACGCATCAACAAGTGCCGGTAGCATTCATGCACAATTTACAAGTGTAGGTAAATCGGTTAAAATTGATGCAAGCTCGGGCCGTGTTGATCTGCAGTTGCCATCAAAACAAGGTCTTAATCTTGATTTGCGCGCCGATAAGATAGAAACAAACCTTGCCGATAATTTTTCGGGCAGTAAGGACAAAGAAAGGGTGGAAGGTAGACTTAACGGCGGAGGCTCGTTGGTTGAAGTTAGAGGCAGCAACAGGGTTAACCTTACCGTGAACTAATAACGAAAACAAAGGATATTGTAGAGAGGCCTGTTGCTTAAATAGTGACAGGCCTTTTGCGTTGATTTGAGTGTATCATAATCGTACACATGGTGTTACGTCTTCGTACAGTTGCGATTAGAAATAAAATGTAAGTATTTGATATTTAGGAATTTGATTTATTGGTATGCATTTTAAAACTATTATACAGGTTAACCGTACACTCATGTTCAAAAACTACATCAAAACCGCCTGGCGAAACTTAAGGCGGAACAAAATATTCTCTTTTATCAATGTGTTTGGCCTGTCTGTAGGCTTAGCATGCTGTATGCTCATTTGTGCTTATGTATATAGTGAATTAAATTATGATCAATATCCGGCACAGGCCAAACAAACGTATCGTGTTGGTTTACGTTCCATTGAAAATAATGGCGTAAGCGAATACCCGATGGTTGACATCGCGGTAGGACAGGGGATTAAAAATATGTTTCCCGAAGTGCTTGAAACTACAAGGCTTGCCCGTCGTGGTCCGGTTTTTATAAAATATAACGACAGACAGTTTAAGGAAGAGCATGTACAGATGATAGATGCCAATTTCTTTCGCCTGTTTTCGATACCGTTGATTGATGGTGATGACAAAACCTGCTTTACTGAGCCGGGCAGCAGGGTGATTACGAAAGCGATGGCTACCAAATATTTTGGCAACCAGGAAGCTGTAGGAAAAGCTGTTACAATAGACGGGAAGCCTTATAAAGTAACAGGAGTAATTGACAAAATACCCGATGATTCGCACTTTCATGGCGATGCATTTTTAAATATGGCCCCTTTTGTTGAAAAAGCAAAGCAAAGCTGGAGCAATATTGGTTATTTTACTTATGTGGTATTAAATAAAAATGCCGACGCAAAAAAACTGGAAGCTGCTTTCCCTGGAATGGTGCGGAAATTTGTTGTGCCCGAAATTGCCCATGATATGGGTACGAGTTTGGCACAGGCAAGCAAATCGGTGAACACTTTCCTGTTTTTCCTGCAGCCTTTAAGCGATATCCACCTGCACTCGGCAACCAAATACGAATTGGAACCTAATGGAGATATTCATTATGTGTATATATTCGGTGCATTGGCTGTTTTTATATTGATATTGGCCTGCATCAATTTTACTAACCTATCAACGGCAAGTTCGGCCAAACGCTCAAAAGAAGTGGGGATCCGTAAGGTGCTTGGCTCTGAAAAAAGCGGGCTGGTTTCCCAGTTCCTCACCGAATCGGTTATGCTAACCTTAGGGGCTTTATTATTGGCATTAGGTATTGTATATCTGCTGTTACCGCTGTTCAATAATTTGGCAGGGAAACATATCGAACTTAGGTTTTTCCTGAGCCCCATGGCTTTGCTTATCGAACTGTTTACAGCTTTTGGGGTTGGAATTCTCGCAGGTATTTATCCGGCATTCTTCTTGTCCTCGTTCCAGATCATCGCTGTGTTAAAAGGCAACAGCGCTACCAAAGCAGAAGGAAAAGGGATTTTACGCAGCGGATTAATCATTTTTCAGTTTGCGG
>NZ_DASVOB010000880.1:0-11458 GCF_036383575.1 Mucilaginibacter sp. | reverse complement strand
GATCCTCGGAAAAGGTGATATCTGGATCACAGAATATACCATCAACTACCAGGAGAAACCAGCATACACAGTAAGTATTATGGAGTTTCGTGATGGTAAAGTTGTACACGAAACTCAATACTTCGCAGATCCCTTTGAAGCTCCTGCCTGGCGAAGCCAATGGGTTGAGCCAATTGACGGATAGCGCGGATAGAGCATCGTTTGATGCAATTTCAATGCAGATTGGCGATTGATGTATTTGGCTGGATGCTTATAAACAAACAAGGCCTCTCATTTCTGAAAGGCCTTGCTCAAAATATCTCTTATTAATTATCTTGCTTTAAATGGTTTTGCCTTTTTAACAGGGTAGTGAGGCTTGCCATTAGGGTTAATTTCAGGAGCGCCTACTAAGGTCATTGCGCAACGGAAACCAACTTCGGCACTTGCTTCGTCCTGATCCATAAAACGGCGTGTAGCTGGGTTTAACCAAAATGCCATATCGTTCCATGAGCCACCTTTGTAAATTTTGGAGTGGTCGTTAACCAGTGTGGTTGTTCCGTAAAGAGCTTTGTTAACTTCATCCTTTTCGCCCCTTGCATCAGGGTTGTAAGCCTTTCCTGAGTTTTTAGGCAGCAATGAATCAACCGGAAGTGAACCTGTTTGTGTAGTTGCAAGCGGCGCATTCGGATTGGCTGTTTGAGCTGCCGAATTTTGTTGCTGTAAAGCCAAAAGCTCGCTGTATTTCAATTTCTTATTGGCATGTGCAGGATCTTTGATAGGCTTGCCATATTTATCTTTGGCATAAAGGCCTTTGCTTGGATCTGCAAGGCGTTTGTTAGTGAACTCGTTACCACGGAAAGGGTTAAAGTCTTCAACTTCTTCAAATGATGTTTGACGGTAAGTATCGGCAACCCATTCGTTAACGTTACCTGCCATGTTGTACAAGCCAAAATCATTAGGTGCGTATGAACGTACAGGAGCTGTAATATCCGCCTTATCGTTCAGGTAACCGCCAACACCAGCATTGTCGCCGCTGCCACGTTTGAAGTTAGCCATGATCAAACCACGTGTTTTACTTTTTGCAGATCGTACACCCAAACCATTCCAGGTATACAATTTACCATCGTCAATGTTTTCAAATTGAGTGTTGCCGGCAAGGGCTAACGCTGCATATTCCCATTCAGCTTCTGAAGGCAAACGGTAAGCTTGTTTCAGGATGCCGTCTTCCATACGTACGGGCCTAACGGCTTTACCGCCTTTTCCGGTTCCGGCCTGGGCATTAGGGCTCAGGTTAGGCATCATTTTTTTGCCGTCGACCCCAGCACCGGTCATTTGGCCGTTCAGGTAAATATCAGTGTTAAACGGCTGTCCGTTAGCTGCAATACCGGCATCACCGCCGCCGCCTTTTTTACCCTGATCTTTCCAGGCTACTAACTTGCCTGTTTCACGTAAAATGTTTTCGTTGGTACGGTCGGTACGCCATGCGCAATAGGCCTGTGCCTGGTCCCAGGTTACACCTACAACCGGGTAATCCTGAAAAGCAGGGTGACGCAGATAGTTATCAACGTAAGGCTCATTATATGATAAAGGTTTACGCCAAACCAGTGTATCCGGCACAGCGTTATAGTATAATTCGCGGTCTTGTGGAAAAGTAATGTTTATCCAGTGCAGGTAATCAAGCCAGTCCTGGTTTGATACTTCGGTTTCGTCCATATAGAAAGATGGCACGGTAACCCTGCGGCGTACGTTGTTATAATCGTAAGTAATGTCCTGATCGGCACTACCGCCCATCACAAAAGTACCACCTTCAATAGGCACTAATCCCGGCCCCGGAGATGGATGACTTTGCCTGAAACGCTCGTAACCGCCATTGTTTTTGTCGTTATAAGTTATACCCGTTTTTTGCGATTGCTCACGTTTACTGCAGCTACTCATCACGGCCCCTAAAGCCAACAGTCCCAGAGCAGTTTTAGTAAAAAGTATTTTCATATTTTTACAGTTATATTAAGTGGTAAATTTATAAAAAAATGGATACAGTGCTTACGCTTATGAACCATTATTTAGAAATAAATAGTACAGTTATCAGGGGTTTTAACGAAAAATTGATGAAATTAGTTGCGTTGATTTAAATTTTTGGTTTAACTTTCAGCAAAAGGCCCAGGCTTGAAAATGCAAAACAAGTCATGATCCTGTTTTATAAATACAAATTGCGATAACCTAACTCCTACAAATGAAGCTTTTTACATTTCGAGGCCTTGCTATTATTACCCCCTTTTTATTACCCCTTGCTGCTGCAGCACAAACAAATACTAATGGAAGTAATGTCAATGCAATTCCTACCGAAGTCCCTTTTTTAAATATTTCACCAGATTCACGTTCGGGTGCCATGGGGGATGCGGGTGTGGCGCTGTCGCCGGATGTAAATGCAAATTTCTGGAACCCGTCAAAGCTTGCATTTTTGGAAAGTAACGATGCATTATCGGTATCATACAGCCCCTGGTTAAGGCACCTTGTGCCCGACATCAGCTTATCATACCTGAGCTATGCCCATAAAATTGATGAGCGAAATACCATAGGCGCTTCGCTCCGGTATTTTAATTACGGTTCCATCCAGCTTACCGACGATAATACGAACGATCAGGGCACCTACACACCGAATGAGTATTCGCTGGATGTTTCATTTGCCCGTAAGTTTGGCGATAATTTTTCGCTGGGCCTGACTGCAAGATACATCCATTCTAATATATCAAGTATCTCGTTTGCTACCGGCTCAAGCCAGGCTGCAAAAGCAGGTAATGCCTTTGCAGCTGATGTTTCACTATACTATACGGCACCTTATGGCGATGGCAATACTTTTGCTTTTGGAACGCACATTTCAAATATTGGTACCAAGATCAGCTACAGCGACGTTGGTAATAAATATTTTTTACCAGCCAATTTAAAATTAGGCGTAGCCAACACCTGGCAATTGGACGATGTCAATGAGTTTACAGCAACCTTTGATATTAACAAGTTACTGGTACCAACTCCGCCGCTGCGCGATGTGAATGGTAATATTATAAAAGGAAAGGATGATAATGTATCTGTACCTGCCGGACTTTTTCAATCGTTTGGCGATGCACCGGGGGGCTTTAGTGAAGAGTTGAAAGAGATCAGCTTTTCGCCGGGTGTTGAATATTGGTATAACAAACAGTTTGCCGTAAGGGCAGGCTACTTTTATGAAAACCCTAACAAAGGCGACAGGCATTATGTTACCATGGGGATAGGGTTTAAATACAGTGTTTTTGATTTCGATTTTTCGTACCTGGCGGCCAGCCAGCAAAATAGTGCCCTTGCCAATACTTTGCGCTTCACTTTGTCGGCAAGTTTTGGCGGTACAACAAATGCTTCAAGAAGATAATGGGGAAAATTAAGGTAGGTTTTGGGTTTGATGTACATCAGTTAAAAGAAAATCACCCGTTTGTTTTAGGCGGAGTTAAACTTGAGCACCATGCGGGCGCCTATGGACACTCTGATGCCGATGTGTTATTACACGCAATTTGCGACGCTCTGCTGGGTGCTGCAAACCTGCGCGATATAGGCTTTCATTTTTCCAATAAAGATGACCGTTGGAAGGGTATCAGCAGTTTGATCCTTTTACAGCATGTGGTTGCCCTGGTCAAAGAAAAGGGTTTTGTCATCGGTAATATCGATGCCATGATATGCCTTGAAGCGCCAAAGATCAATCCGCATATCCCTGCAATGCAAACCTATATAGCCGAAGCTGCGGCTATCAGTGAAGAAGATATCTCTATTAAAGCTACCACCAATGAACAAATGGGCTTTATAGGCCGTGAAGAAGGTGTTGTGGCTTATGCTGTTTGTTTGATTGAAAAGGAGTAGTCTGTAGTTACAAACTACAGGCATAGTCGTTCGAAGTCGGAGACTTCGGACAGCGGCAGCGGTGCATTCCCGTATAGCTACTGTGCCATGTTATTGGGCTGAAAACTAATTTCGTCATTATCTGAAAATCTGTGAATAGCAGGTAGCTTTAAGAGTGGTATAATAAACTCACTATCAGGTATATATTATAGAATCAATAAGTCTTTCAGTTGTATGGAATTATTATGTAATAGAGCAAATAAAGCACTTGGATGATTTCGATATGTGTATTTCCTTGCCAGTATCGGGAAAAAAAATACACGGTTTAAATTGAAGTTTTAGCTTGCCCAATTTTCATAGCTACAAGCTTTATTTCTTGATCATATTGATTTCTCGTTTGTTATATAGTTTCATCGACAATTAGACATTCTCATGAACACACAACATTTGAAATGTATCTGTAAAAACAACATTTAATAAGCGGTACGATAAATTAAGTATCTCTTATATCGAATTAAATCATTAAGAAAATTTTATTTCTCGCTTTTTTCTTTCACGCAATTTTACACCACACACGCAATAAATAACAACCTGGCCATTAGCACCATCTTTGCAAATCTTAGGGAAAAACCCTAAGCTTGAAACAACATCTATTTAAATACCTATTCGTTTCTGTAATATTAATTGCCGCTTTTGTTAAAACACAAGCGGCAATAATAGCCACAGCAAACACCAATGGTTTAACTTCTCCGACTGATATATCCGGCGGGCAACGTATCGCGGTATTGGGTGTCACGCTGACCGACCCCGTGGGTTCTGCATTGACATCATTGACATTCAATTGTAATCAGAATATTTTAAACTATTTCACTAAAACCAGCAGCAGTATATCTCTGGTTCGAATAAATGGCGTAAATGCAACTTATGCTGCAGGTACAGGTACTGTTGTGACCGGCACCTCGACCAGCTTTGTTGTTAGTGGCCCAGGTTCAAATACATTGACGATAAGTAATTTTAGCCAGACTATAAATTCCACCCCGGCAAGTTTTTTCCTGGTAGTCACTTTTGATGTTGGGGGGAATGCGCCAACACCGTCGCCAACCAGCTTCAATTTTAATTTATCACAAGTTAATACCACTACAATAACTCCCATCACCGGGCCTACCTACACATGGACCAACCCCGCTATTGTGACCGTTACCGGAAATAACGTTCCAAAAGACAACGGCATTGAGGTAAATGATATTTATTATACGCAGCAGGGCATTTGTGTTTTTGGTTTTTCTATAACGGTTGCCAATAACAAGGCTTTGGTAACCCAGGTGGCGTTATCAGCGGCACTATCCGGAACTTCTGCTCCTTTTTTCAGTACTTCAGATGTTTATGTGGTTGAGAACAACGGGACAGATTTTAATTCGGGCACAAACACTCCGGTGCCTACCACTAACGCTGTTGGTAGCAATTCCTCAACTATAAACCTCAATTTTAATACGCCGCTTGATTTTACGCCACCATCGGCAACAGGCAGCATTACGAGGAATTTTTTTGTTTACATTAACTTTAACAGCAATTTTAAAAGCTATCCTAATGCAGTAACATTCTCCCTTAATCCGCATGCGGTAGCTTATACCGAACTCTCAGGGGGATCAGCATTTACTGCTCAAACGGTAAATCCGCCCCAATCGGTTATTAATGGTTATCCTATCGCGTTTGCCACGCCTACAATTATGTTAACGGGCCAAAATACGGTAGGTTCCAGTGGTAATGGTATTTCACGTACCACTTTAACTTTAAACCAAACAAACATAGTTTTATACGGCTTTTCATTGACCAATACGGGTAGTCAGACCGCGATCAGTAATATCCAGTTGAATATGACCGCTATCAGCCCGGCTGCTTTTAGCAACTTCCGGGTTTACAGATCAACGTCCAGTACTTTTACAAGCGCTACGGCCGTCCCGGCAAACCTGGTTGGCGGGACGATAGTTTTAACATCTAATGTGTTTAAGTTAGATCTGACCACGCCATCAAATACACCGCCCGAAACGCTCCCGTTTAACCAAACCACTTACTATTTCATCATGGCCGATTGGCTTACGCCAGTCAGTAGCCCCACAACATTTCAATTTACATACAAATCGCTCGCTCTTAACTCCGGAGCTACAATAGGTACTTCAAATACCGATGGTCAGCAGTTTTCGCTCGGTGTGCCGATATATGATTGGACTGGGGCTACTAACAGTAACTGGACAGTTGTTACAAACTGGTTAAAAAATGGCGTGTCAACCTCAACTGCGCCCGGCATTACCAGTAGTAAAGATAACGTACGCATTGGTTATATAAGTTACACCAACAATAACAATCCCATAAATAACAATTCGGGCCCTAATATTACAATTGGTAACCTTGAGATTGGTAGTTTAGGTTCAACCAGTTCGGCCGCGAGTGCTGTGTTATTGGATCTCAACGGCAAAACCATGACGGTGAACAATGGTTTAAGTGTCGATTCAGCAGCAGTGTTTACCTTAAATAGCAGTGTTGCAACACCTGCAGTTGGCTCTCTTAAAATAAACGGGGGATTATCAACCCTGGCCAGTACTGCATCAATTCAATTTGGATCACCTAATCCGGTCACTTTTAACAATGCAGCCGGAACATTTACCTTGCTTTCTGATGCCAACGGAACTGGCTCAATTGGAAGTATCCCCGGCAATACCAAATTAACCGGCACTTTTGTCGTTCAACGCTATTTTACGGGCGGTAGCATTGCCAACCGGGGATGGCGGCTGATGAGCTCACCAGTCAATAATAGCAGCACGCTTCCGGTATCCACAGCCGCGACATATAACTTTTCGAGCTTAAAAACCAATTTATTTATTACCGGAGCAGGCGGCAATGCTAACGGTTTTGATCAACCTGCAAGCTATGGTGCCAATGGGCCAACCATATTATTTTACACTACGGCCAACGGGTTGTTTACTCTGTTAACAACATTGATACCTGCTCCAACTGTGAATGTTGGCTCAGGTTTTTATTTTTATTTCAGGGGGGATAATATCCATAACATTACCCAAAAACTGATCCGGTCATCCGCTACCAATACTTTTGCCATACCCGAAAAAAATGTGGTTGGTTTGCAATCGGGCACACTTAACCAACAGGCGTTTACTTATACATTAGCTAATGCAGGTACTGGTTATAATTTAGTCGGCAACCCTTACCCATCTAATATTACGATACCTGCCGCGGCTTTAACTGGCACTACACCCTTTGTTTACACTTTTGCACCGGGCGGTAACAGTATAATCGCACAAGATCTATCTGCCGGAGTAACGATACAAACCGGGCAGGGTTTTTACCTTAAATCTAATAGCAGTTCCAGTTCCATCTCATTTACAGAGAACTTAAAAACAAAGCTCCCCGGAACTATCGCATTTAAAGCGGAAGTGCCGAGGCCTGCAATAACGCTAAAAATGATACAGGATTCTGCCAATTACGATATTGCGCAGCTCCGTTTCTCTGACACTTATAGCAATAATTACAAGGAAACCGAGGATGCCGATGATCTGAATGGAAACGGGCAAACTGTGTTATTTGGAGCCATGACTACTGATGGTCACGAAGTATCTATTGCTTCGCAGCCGCTCAACAAACAAAGGACCTCTGTTTTTTTGAGCGTTAATGACATTGCAAGCGGCGATTATAAGATAAATAAAGTGGATATATCGGCTATACCCGAGTATTACGATGTATGGCTTCTTGACCATTTTCAAAACGATTCGCTGAACATACGCAATAACGATAGCTACGGGTTTAAGCTCGATAAAAAGGTTCCCGCCACTTATGGCAATAACCGCTTTGAAATTGTTATCAGTAAAAAGCCTTTGCCGCCATATGCATTGACTGCTTTTACCGGCCAGCGCAACATCAATTCAAATATTATAAAGTGGAACACCGTAAATGAATTTACCTATATCACTTTTGAAATACAATATAGTGCAAATGATAAAGATTTTAAGACGATAAGTACCATGCAATCGGCTGGTTCTGGTTCTTACAGTTTTGCTGATGCTACCGCTAAAACCGGCTATTATCGCCTGAAACAAACAGATCTGGACGGGATTGTAAAATATTCAAATGTTGTGATCATTTCTGTGGATAGCAATGGGGCGGATGTTTTTACGGTGTATCCTAATCCTACATCAAACTATCTGCACTTCACTACCAACGAACCAGTAAAAACAACCTTTGGCGTTGACATTTACAGTAGCATGGGAGCTCTTTTAAAAAGGGCTGCCTTTAATTCCAACACAGGTCAACTGGATGTTTCATCATTACAGACAGGTTTTTACAGCATCCTGCTTATTGATAACAGCACTAAAAAGACCATCGCTTCGGCCAAATTTATCAAGCAATAAAAAGTATGATACACAAAGCGTATAAGTTCATTACGGTAGTCGTTATCTTTCTTTTTAGCATTGCTACCGCGTTTGCACAACAAGTACCCTGTTCCGGTGATCCTGACGATGAAGATTATGATCCGAACGGTTGCCCGCTTGATACCTGGGTAATATTATTAGTAGTAATTGCCCTAATATTTACCGTTATACATTTACATCGCAAGCGAAAAGCTGTTTTGGTATAATAAGGTTTATCTTGACGCAGCTTTTGCATCGACCCCGGAGAGCTTAAAGCGTGATAAGAAATGCGCTATCCGATTCTCTGAATGTGAAAGGGCCTGTAGTTACAAACTGCAGGCCCTTTCAATGCTAACTATAATGTTTATAGAGAAAGTAAATGATCACTGCAACTATTGCAACGCCAATTACGATATAAATCGGCTGTGCTTTTTTATTGCCCGAACCATCAACTTTTACATTGCCGGTACGCTTAAGTACGCCCCATCCGCTTAATTCGCCTTTTAACGCTTTGCGCAGGGATTTAAAGAGCACATAATACATCAGCTGCCGCCACATAAACCGCTGTGGAATAATGTATACGAGTTTCTTGTAATCCTCCTTTTCCATGCGGAACGCGATGATGCCTACTATAAAATCAACAACCACAAATGCCACGTAGTAAAGCAGCATTTTCTCCGGTTTTTCGCCGAAAAGGGCGAACAGCATCATCAGATCTGCAAGAGGGGAGAACAGCGGTAATATGATCTGGAAGATAAGAATGTTTGGCATCCCCACCATTCCAAAAAACTTATATTTTTTATTGAACAGCGCGTCGCGGTTTTTCCAGAAGCTTTGCATCACGCCAAAGCTCCAGCGGAACCGCTGTTTAAGCAACATATTGATACTTTCAGGCGCTTCGGTATAAGCAATAGCTTCGGCGCAATTGCGTACTACATAGCCCTGTTTAAGAATGCGCATGGTTAGATCACAATCTTCGGCAAGGGTATCATAAGTAAAGCCTCCCGCGCGGAAAATAGCCGATTTACGGAATGCACCTATTGCACCTGGCACGACAGTAATACTGTTGATGAGATCGAATGCGCGGCGGTCCATGTTTTGAGCAGTGATATACTCTATCGACTGCCAGCGTGTAATGATATTGGTTTCATTACCCACTTTAACAGTTCCGGCTACGGCGCCTATTTCCTCATCGGTAAAATAGGTCATCAGCTGGTAAACGGCATCAGTTTTGAGTTGGGTATCGGCATCAATACAAACCACAAAATCATTTTGAGCGTGGGTGATACCGAAGTTTAATGCTGACGCCTTACCTCCGTTTGGTTTGGTTAATATTTTGATAAGCGGGTTGCCTTTATAAGCAGCCTCTACAACCTCAAATGTTTTATCTTTCGATCCGTCATCAACAAAAATGATCTCGAATGATGGATAATCGGTTTTGAGCAGGCTTTGAATGGTTGCCACTGCATTAACTTCCTCGTTGTAAGCAGGAACAATGATGCTCACCGGAGGCATCACATCTTTATCCCGATCAAGTTTTTTGGACTTTTTATCTACGCTACGCTGCCTTACCGCTAAAATGCCGATAAGCACAATGCGGCCGATAGCCAGGAATATGGCCGACAGGAATACATAGATCAGCGCCCAGTTGATATAGTAGTACCCATGGACAAAAACATCATAAGCCGGACCGAAAATGCCTGTGCTTGGATCATTTTTAATCGGCGGCATCAGGTCGTCCTTAGTTTTACCAAGCACATCGGCAATGGTAGTAAACTGGTAACCGTGCGATTTAAAGTAATGGATGATCTCGGGCAGGGCTTTAACAGTTTCTTCGCGGGTATCGCCACCGGCATCATGCAGCAATATCATCGATCCGTTATCTTTTTGCCTGATGGTACGGGCAATGATGCTATCGGCAGTTACGCCGGGTTGCCAATCCCATGGGTCAATAGATTCGCCAATGGTGATATAGCTTTGACGGCGGCTTTCAGCAACCGGGATAACCTCGGCAAGGGTTTGCGGTTCGGCATCGGCATTAAACGGCGGACGGAACAAAATAGTGCTTCGGCCGGTTACCGATTCAATAAGCTTACGGGTGGAGTTAAGCTCCAATATCACCCTTTTTAAACTAATGGTTGAAATATCGGGGTGGAAGAAGGTGTGGTTACCTATTTCGTAGCCTTCCTCATATTCGCGGCGCAGCAGCTGCATATTCTTTTCAGCCATAGAACCAACCACAAAGAATGCTGCAGGTACTTTTTCGGCTTTAAGGATATCTAAAATACGTGGCGTAAAGTCAGGGTCTGGTCCGTCGTCAAACGTTAGAACCACTTTTTTAGGGGCATAACCATACCTGCGGATCACGTATTTGGTTGGAAGCTTGATGTAATGCTGATCAAGAATAGTAAAGGTGGAAGTATCCATTTTTACATTGATCTCGCCGGTGGTAGGCGTTGTGATAAGGTCGAGCACCTCGCCGTCGCCGTCATAATCAACATTTACGCGGTTGTTCAAACCTACCGAGGTAAGTTTGCGCATGTCGATACCGGTTTTTCTCAAAGAATCTATCGACAGGTTTTTCTGGAAGAAGGTCCACAGGCGCGGGTCTTCTGCTCCCAAACGCCATAGCGCCACACCGCCGGTAGCCCAGTCGTCGGCCATGCGGATCACGTTGAAATTCGTGGCAGCATCGGTAAAATAAACAGTATGGTCAAGGCTGTCCTTGTCCATATAAGTGTAATGCAGGTTGGCCGAATTTGGGTCGAAAGTGATCTTGCTTTTTTGCTCATCGGCGGTACTGATAGCCTGCTGGTACCCCATTGTTTTACCTACGCTGTTTTCGCGCCAGTCATAGGCCCCGCCCGCAAATGTTAAAATTATTTTTTCTGACGGAACTTTTGAACAAACATCATCCAGGATCTGCTCAACCCAGCGCTGGTTTGACAGATCGCCGGCATTTGTGGCTTCATAATGCTCATCAATAGCCATGATGAACAGGAAGTCGTTTACGTGCTGTAGTTTTGTAATGTCAAAGGCTTCGTCTTCAGGCACTATGTTTTGCGTAACCAGGAAACCTTTTGCATGCAGGGTTTCATAAAGCTCTTTTTGAAAAGTAGTGTAGTTTTTGCTGTTTCGATCTTTAAGCTCATCAAAATCAACATTGATCCCCTTTAGCTTGTTTTTGGTCAGTGAGTTAA
>NZ_DASVOB010000879.1:0-9615 GCF_036383575.1 Mucilaginibacter sp. | reverse complement strand
GCTGGGGAGTACAAAACGTATACCGTGAACATAATCACAATATACAAGAAAAGCCCCTTGAAAAAGGGGCTTTCTGCTAATGTAGCCCACGCTGGACAAATCTCGAACTATTTCTTAGAGGACTTACGAAAATTGACTTTTTAAAACGGTTCGAGTCTCATAAGGTTCGCGAATCATATTAATTCCAATTGGGTTATGTCCGAACCGCAGGGTACTGAATTGCCTAAAAATTATGACTTCTCTAAAATAATTTTTATTAATAAATAACTGCCAGTAAATTGTTAGGAAGAAATCCTTTTTAAAAAAAAACTTAGACAAAGGCCAGGGTTTTGTCAAGTTTCATGTAACTGAAGCGCAAAGCTGTAAACATTGCTCCAATAGCCAGTCATTATAACAGCAAGCTGATTGCATATTGGTGGTGTTTAATGCGAAGACTATGATTGCGCAAGTATAATTTTCTTATTAGTGGTTTCTTTCGGGATGGTGTTCATTCCATTTATCATCATCGGTAAAAGGTCTGCGAAGCTTTTTGTCCTGGAACATGGGCCTAAGATTAATACCTATATTAAGATATTCATTAAGGATACTGTTAAAATATTTATCGTTTTTAGTTGCTGATGCACCCTCCTGTTTATATAAATCATGATAGACCTTGATTTTTTCCCAACCATTTAGATAAGTGAGATAGTAATAAAACTCTGTCGAGTAATATTTGTTGAAATTGCCGGGCAAAAGCTTTGCCGGAAAGTTGTTAAATCCGTTTACATCGGTTAAAGTATCGATCCTTTGGAGATAGGAGAGTTTTGTCGCGGGCTCGTGCTCTGCTTCTGCGCGCATAAAATACATTGCTAATATCAGCGGAGTATAACTAGCTTTAGATAATAACAAACGATGGCCGGCCATATTGAAATATTTATCAGCATTCTGTAGCCGCTCAGCTTTTTGGCTTGCGGGTTCATTGTATTTAGAGGCGAGGTAATAATTAAAGAGCTTAAAGGCCGCTATCGGGTCGCCTTTATCGGCATTTTTCTGTATTCTATTAATCAACTTTTGCTGTTGCTTAACGTCTCCATCAAACGAATAATTAATATCATCAAAATCCTCGCGCATTGAGGAGCTACCCCACATCTGTCCAACATTATCGATATGATATGGATCAATTAGACTGGAATAAAAAGCGTCAAAGTTTTTTGATTTAATAGCGTCCCTGATTGATTCTATTTGGTAGTTTTCGTGAGGTTTCAAGAACAAATCTGGTTGTCCGGAACGATACGATATTGCGGAACTCGCGGTCTGGATGAATAGAGCAGTGTCTAAATACCAAAAGCTATAATTACCGATACATTCATAAAGCCAGCCACGTTTTTGTTTATCCTCCTCCTCATCAATATATGCCCGGTCGTCAGCACTGCGTTGTGCATTGCGTGCCGTCATATCGTTAAGCTGGGAAATGATATTCCTTAGTGAATGTTGAAAATTAATATTTTGCTGCTGCTGTATTTGCGCGACCTGCGCAAGGTTGCCCGCTGCACCGGAATTAATTTTAGCCAGACTCAGATTCAACGATTTGGTTATGTCATCGGTGCTATTATTTGCTGTAGCCTCATTATATGTAGCGGCCTGTTGATACTGCTGTCGTTTGGTACTTGAAGTAACAATAGTGGTTTGGTTAGGAACAGCCGCTATCGCTAATTCCTTGGTTTTTGCTTCTTTATCACTTACTTCTTGAGTCTTACTTTGAGCCGCCGTATTGGCGACTTCATACTGGGCCTGAAGCTGATCTAATTTTGATTTGTAGGCATTATCGACTTTTGTACGTTCTGTTTCGAAACCTGCGGCGCATCCCTTATAGCAACACTGCAAATTATGTAGCCGGCATTTATACCCTACACCGGGCCAGCCGTCGCAAGCTGAATATGCGTGACCTGGTGATAATTTATTTTCAGTAGCCCACCTGTCAAAAACAACTTTTTGCTGGCTGGTTTGGTTTTCTTCAATCTGTTGACGCTGTTTTTGGTAATTTACAGTAATATCTTGGCAGTAACTTTTTAAAGCAACAAGGCTCAATAGAAAGATGAACAGGGATTTCTTATTCATGTTATTGTGGTGTTTCGTGATTTTGGGGTTGTATTAAATTGCTATTTTATTTTGTACGCCTGATAAAACTTTTAATATTTTCATCATGTAAAATTGCCAACCCTCAATACTAACTAAAAACGTCTCTTTGACCGATTGAAAGCAGCGAGGCGAGGAAATTCTTTTGCCGTTCCATTTAAAAGGTTAGGTTCTTTCATTCCATGTAAAACAAGACTGGATCCCTTGTCGTCCAGGTAGAAATTCCGTATAGTCAACGGACCCTGTATTAAATTTTAGTTTGAGCAAGATGTAAACATCTTCGTAGACATATTACTATTCATTGTTTAATGTCCCGGCCGTATAGGGACGATGATTTACCATAAATCTCCTGAATCATTGCCAAGCTTGGGAAATCCCGAATTTTATAATCAGGTTCACCAAAATAAATTACATATTTACCAGTTGAATTACATACCGAAAATGTTGTGCTGCTCCCGGGCGCGAAATTGTTTGGCCCCCAGCCATTATCATTCCATTTTCCATCTGTCATTTCTGAATACATTCTAATTGACTTAGGCCCAGCTGTGTTATTGGTTACGGTAAAATTGAGTGAGTGGTCTCCGCAACTGCCACCTTTTACAATAGTTACCGAAAACGCGCTACAGCGGTTAGTGCAGGGGGTTGACTTTACATTTTGTGCGTAACCAAATCGCGACATGGTAAAGAGAATGACTGCTGTAAATAAGAATTTCATATTCGATTTATAAATAGCTTATCAAAATGTTTCTTTCGGCTGATTTAATTCTGCTAAATGACTAAAAGCCTTAAATGTTCTGTTTAACAGGTCTGTTTCGGTATGCCAGGGTAATATCAACTTTACAGCATTTGACTCGCGCGGATTTGGGTATAGCCCAAAGCGGGAAAAAGTGCCATTTAAAAGAATATGTGCATCCCCATTACAATCATACTTTATTTGACATTGAGTGACTTTATCAAATTCGATTACCACTGCCATTTCATCGCTACAATTAGTGCAAAAAGATTCATTTACACCAAATCCGCTTGTCGACACGTAAACAATTTTAGACGAGCCCATTTGATGAAAGCAACCATTGCAGCATATTGTATAACTATTATTTTTGTACCTTGAAAGCTTTTTAAATATCCACTGAATTGTTTCTTCTTTAGATTGTGAATAGGTATTAGACAGTATTCCTATACTCAAAACTATCAAGAATAGACATCTAAATACAGTCCTAAAAACCAGTTTATTACACTTTTTCATAATGTAAACAATAGATTAATAATTTGTTTACTAATTATCCTAAAGTTAGGTGTACTTGCCCCCATGATATATCCCCATTTATAGGTATTTTTATTCTTCTTAAATCATTGAATTAAAAAATGTATTTTTAAGATATTTTCATCCGTTAAAGACGTAGATCACTTTATGCGCCTATCTCAACCCTTGGATTTTACCTATAAAGGCTACCTGCGAAAGGTTTGCTATAACGGAGAATTAACTGAAGAAGAGGAAATATTCAGGCTGCTGGAAAAATTCCGGCGGATAAGCGATTTCAGGCATGTGGCGCTACCCACGTTCTTTTTGATTGATTACTGCAACGCTTCTTATAAATTCATGACTGAAGGGTTTGATTCTGTAGTAGGACATCGTTCAATGGATTTTATTGAAGGCGGTTTGAGCATGGTGATGAACATTTTTCATTCGGCCGATTTTAAAATTTATAATGAAAATGTATTTGCATCCAACTTGCTGTTTTTAAAAAATACACCTCAAAAGGAGCATCATAAATATATTTTTTCGTATACATTTAGGGTGAGGTGCCTTAACGGTAAATATAAATGTATGTTGCAGAGAGGCTCTTACATCACCAGCAAAGAAACCAATCTGCCGCTTTATTCGTTGGGAATAGTATTAGATGTTACCCATCTTAAAACGGACACGGTTATGCTGCATACTATCGAGAAGGCAGATGAGTTGAATGGTGCGCTGAACACGACTACTGCGGAATCCAATTATTTTTACCCTCATGAAGAAGACACTTTGTTTACGGGGCAGGAAAAGAATATATTACGCTGGATTGCAGATGGACTGAGCAGTAAACAGCTTGCTGATAAGCTTTTTGTGAGCGAACACACTATAATAACCCACCGTAAAAATATGCTGAGAAAGACTAATGCTAAAAACGTGGCGGAACTCGTCGCGTTTTCCATCCGGAACCGAATTATTTAAATAATCAAGGAAAAGCATTTGAATATGATTTTCGGCAAAACAAATGGTTCGGGCAATAAAAAAATTATTTTTATACATGGCAACTCCCAGTCGCACCAAACGTGGGATGACGTTATTACATATGAGGGGTTAAAGGATTATATTTCAATTACTATTGACCTTCCAGGCCATGGCTTATCTGTAAGGAGTATTCGGCCGGCAGAAAGTTATTCGTTGAAAGGACTTGGAAAAGCGCTGAGGGAATTTCTGGACCTGCATAAAAATGACGATTACATTTTAATAGGAGCATCGTTGGGATGCAATGTAATTGCTGAAGCATGTCCTTTGCCGTCAAATTGCCGGGGGGCTTTTTTATTAGGGCCTCAAATTATCGGCGCACAACTTACTTTAGCTGACATTATTAAACCGAACCCCAATATTGGCGCCGTATTTACCAACACTCCTGCTAACGGGGAATTACATGCGTATTTAGGCGATATGGTGGTAAAATTATCACCGGAGCTAAAAGAAAGATGCAAAAATACATTTTTGCAAACGGACATCACTTTCCGGGAATTTTTTAGTGAGTCTGTTTCACGCCAGGATTGGAGCGACGAAATAGAATTACTCAGAAAATCGAAAATTCCGATAGCAGTAGTTTATGGACAGCTGGAGAAATTTGTCTTTTCGGAATATTTAAACAAAACCGATTTAAAAAAGTGGCGGGACGAAATTATCGTTGTCCCTGAAGCCGGACATTTTGCGCATTTGGACCAGCCGGATTGGGTGGCCGATTTGATCAAGGAGTTTGCGGTCAGTTGTTTGGATGGGTAAAATAATTCAGCCATTTTTATCGGGTATAGAAGCGGGGAGCAGGATCGAACTGCCGTCCGTTAGCCAACGGATATGAATCCTACGCTCTAACCATCTGAAGTGTTAAATTTTCCGGCAATAATTTTCCGAATAAACTGACGTCCATTTGAAGATTTAAGCTGTTTTTCGCGAATCAGGGCTTCTGATTTTGTCGGAAATTCCTCGGTGTATGCAATTATCCATGGGCGGTATTTTATAGTATGCCCCTTTGTTGCCAATTCATTGTGAGAAAGAAAGCGATTATCTAAATCGGATGTGTAACCGATATAGATTTGATTGAAAGCAGGGGAGTATAAAACGTATACCGTGAACATAGCCACAATATATAAGAAAAGCCCCTTTTTCAAGGGGCTTTCTGCCAATGTAGCGGGGAGCAGGATCGAACTGCCGACCTTAGGGTTATGAATCCTACGCTCTAACCATCTGAGCTACCCCGCCGTTTTTATTTTATGGCTCTTTTTGTGGTTAATAAAAAGAGTGGCTTTGCTGTAAAACAAGTGGCCGTCCCTAAAAAGGTTTGCAAATATAGTAGAAATTCGTTTTCTTTAGAAAAAATGTTTCATTTTTAGTTTTGTTCCTCTTTTTTTAAGTGTAAACCGAATGTCCGAAAAGAAAAAATTTACCATTGAATACGAGATAAAGTCATCTCCACGTATCCTGTTCAGCTTCTTAAGCGAGCCTAATGGCTTGTCTCAATGGTTTGCCGATGAGGTTAATATTCGTGACCATGTTTATACTTTTACATGGGATGATGAATCGCAAAAAGCCAAACTTTGCGCAGTTAAGGAAAACCGCTCGGTGCGGTTCAAATGGCTCGACGATGATGCCCAGTATTATTTTGAAATGGAAATACTGCAGGATGAGCTTACCAATGATGTAGCTCTCGCCGTTACTGATTTTGCTACTGAAGAAACTATTACCGAGCGAAGGCAGATCTGGGATAACTCTATCGATTACCTCATAAGTGTATTAGGCGCCTGATAAAACTTTATTTTAGCTAATTTTGTACGCTGAACTGTTTTTGCACGTTAATGGATTTTAACTGTGCGGCTAACTGTTTTTGCCCCTGTTAATTGCAAATAGCACTAATGAAGAAGATCCACCTTTTACTCCTTAAATCATTTATAAGGCCTTTTTTGGTTACGCTTTTCATCGTGATGTTTGTGCTGCTCATGTTGTTTTTGTTTAAATACATTGACGACCTGATAGGCAAGGGCTTTGCATGGTACACCATCCTGGAGCTCATGTTGTATAATTCGGCCACCAACGTTCAGATGGCCTTGCCGTTATCCATCCTGCTTTCAACCATTATGACTTATGGTTCCCTTGGCGAAAATTATGAGCTTGTGGCTATCAAGGCCGCAGGTATCTCTTTAAAACGCGCCATGTACCCCATGATCGTGATCATTACCATACTCAGTATGGCAGCATTCTTTTTTTCTGACTATATGCTGCCGGTAGCCAACCTTAAATATTATTCGCTATTGTATGACGCCCGGAAGCAGAAATCTGCGGATCTGCTGCCCGAGGGTGTGTTCAGTACCAGTTTTCCTGGTTATACTATTCGTGTAAAACGTAAAGATCCTGACGGGCAGCGTTTGTACGATATCATGATCTACCAAAAAAGCCCGAATGGCGATAATAACAACTCGGTGATCCTGGCAAGAGAGGGCACCATGTTCCGCACTATGGGCGATAAATACCTCGTGCTACGTTTAAAAGACGGGGTAAGGTATGAGGAATCCGCTTCCGAAAATGCCAGTTATAATACCCGGCAGCGCCTGGTTCGCCAACGTTTTAAGGAAACCGAAACCAAGTTTGATCTGTCGGCATTTAAGCTTACCCGCACCAGTGAAAGCGAGTTTAAGTCGGCATCACAGATGATGAATATCAAACAGTTGCGGCATTATCTCGATTCGTCTCAGCATTCTGTTGATAGCAATGTGATGGTAAATTATAAACTGGTAACACCATATATCAAATACTATTCCATACCCACGCAGTCAAAGGTTATTAAAAATTATAAGGAGTTTGATCCTAAAAAGGACGCCTTCCAGAGCCTTACCTTATCCGAGCAGCAAATGAGCTTAAGCAGTGCGGCTTCCGAAGTAAGGTCGATCAAGGATGTGATCAAAAATCGGAGCGACAGGTATAAAGGCGATTCGGAAAACATCCGGAGGTATTTTGTGGAGTATCAGAAAAAATATAACCTTTCGGTAGCTTGCCTCGTGCTATTTTTAATTGGGGCACCGCTGGGCTCCATCATCCGCAAAGGTGGGTTGGGTTTGCCGGTTGTGGTTTCGGTGGTTTTTTTCCTCATCTACTATATCATTACCACCATTGGCGAAAAATCGGTTAAAGGCGGCGATATTAACAAGTACCTTGGTATGTGGATCTCCATTATCACGCTGTTACCTATTGGTTTGTTCCTTTCGTATAAAGCGGCTACCGATTCGGCCATATTTGATATGGACATTTATAAACGCTTTATAAACCGGATAGTGGCAAAATTTAAGCACAAGGCAACCCGTCACGGCCATTAACGGTATTATTAATAAACGCCATATTATAAAAGCGGTATCATTTTACACAACGCCGACCCAAGTCATGGTAATAAGCGTTAAATTTGATTTAGATTAAACAAGCGGTTAAGCGCCACCCAACAAGTAAGCAAATAATGTTAAACACCATACAGGAAGCGATTGAAGAAATCAAAGCAGGTAAAACAATTATCGTAGTTGATGACGAAGATCGTGAAAACGAGGGCGACTTTTTAACAGCCGCCCGCAATGCCACCCCCGAAACAATCAATTTCATGGTTCGCCACGGCCGCGGCCTGGTTTGCGCCCCAATTACGGCACAAAGGGCACGTGAGCTTGATCTGATGCCTATGGTAAGCCACAACACCACATCGCATGAAACTAATTTTACGGTTTCTGTCGATCTGCTTGGTCATGGCTGTACTACCGGGATCTCTGCAAGCGACCGGTCAAAAACTACCATTGCGCTCATAGATCCGGCTACTAAGCCAGAGGATCTTGGTCGCCCGGGGCATATTTTTCCGTTGATAGCCAAAGATGGCGGCGTGCTGCGTCGTACCGGGCATACCGAAGCTGCTATTGACCTGGCTGTTTTAGCCGGTCTGGAACCTGCCGGTGTTATCTGCGAGATCATGAAGGAAGATGGCGAAATGGCCCGCCTGCCCGATCTGCTGGAAATAGCAAAAGAATTTAACCTTAAGATAGTATCTATCAAAGACCTCATTGCCTACCGTTTGGAGCATGAATCGATGGTAAAACGTGAGGTAGCTGTTAAAATGCCTACTGAATGGGGCGATTTTGACATGATAGCCTACACCCAGGTTGATACCGGCGAAAACCACCTTGCCCTGGTAAAAGGCACCTGGGAGCCCGGTGAGCCTATTTTAGTTCGCGTACATAGCTCATGTATGACCGGTGATATTTTTGGCTCATGCCGTTGCGATTGCGGTCCGCAGTTGCACAAAGCTATGGAGATGATCAGCAAAGAGGGGAAAGGTGCCATTGTATACATGAACCAGGAAGGCCGTGGTATTGGCCTGATCAATAAATTAAGGGCTTATCACCTACAGGAAAACGGTTATGATACCGTTGATGCTAACCTTAAACTGGGCTTTAAAATGGATCAGCGCGATTATGGTATCGGCGCACAGATCTTACGCAGTTTGGGTATTACTAAAATGCGCCTGATGAGCAACAACCCTAAAAAACGTGCAGGCCTTATTGGTTATGGTTTGGAAGTGGTTGAAAATGTACCTATCGAAATTGCATCAAACCCGCATAACGAAGCTTACCTGCGCACCAAACGCGATAGGATGGATCATGCCATCATGAGAGATCATTGATCATTGAGCTAAAAGCAGAAGGCTTAAAGCCGAAAGCGAAATAAAAAATTTTACAACAAAAGGCTTAAAGCGATCTGCTTTAAGCCTTTTTGCTTAAGGAATGGAAGAGCGGGCCTGTGCGATTCCCCTGTTGAAAAGGGGCGGAGGGGTGTGTTTCTGCGTTGATAAAGCTTGTAGCAGAGACACACCCCTGCTACCGCTCTTTTCCTCCGCGCCCCCTCTCGAGAGGGGATTTTAAAAATCTTTTGTATTACGATTACTTAAATCAACGGACATGTCATTCCCACTTTAAGCCTTTAACTTTCTGCTTTCAGCTCAAAAAATCTATTGATCTTCATCCTCGTCCGGTTTTGTTGCCGGTGTTGTAGTTGAGTTTGATATAGGGGCAGGGTTAACAGGAGCGGTTTTACGGCGGCCCTGTCTGAATATGTTTCTTATAAATTCGCCAAAAGTGTCAAAATCACGTTGGTAAACCAAACCGAAGCCATTTACATATTGTGGTGCCAGCACGTCTGTAAGGCTGCTAAGCGTTACGTTATTTAATGCCCTG
>NZ_DASVOB010000878.1:0-4039 GCF_036383575.1 Mucilaginibacter sp. | reverse complement strand
TCATTATAAATTCTGCCGGTGCCAGTATGCGCGCTTACATTTACCTGTGTTTTACCCTCTTTACCCGACTTGGTGGTTATAATGACCACACCGCTGTTGGCTCTTGAACCATATATGGCCGATGCTGCGGCATCTTTCAGTACATCCATTGATTCTATGTCATCGGGGTTCAGGTTGGGCGTAGTTTCAAAAGGGACCCCGTCAATAACATATAACGGAGAGCTGGCCCCGCTTATAGAACCTGTGCCGCGTACCAGAACAATAGGTTTTGTACCAGGGATACCTGACGGGGTAAGCACATTTACACCTGCGGCCCTTCCCTGTAAAAACTTGATGGGATCATTGGTAGCGCCTTTATCCAGTTTATCGGGCTTTACTGAAGTTATGGAGGAAGTTACATCCTGTTTTTTCTGACTGCCATAGCCAACAACTACAACCTGGTTAAGCGCAGACACACCGGTAGATAACTTAACATCAATATGTAATTGTGTGCCAACAGGTATTTCTTTTGTAGTATAACCTATATATGAAAAAACAAGGATGGCGTTATCATTGATCACGTTTATATTGTACCTGCCTTTGGCATCGGTTGATGTGGCCTGATCGGTACCTTTGATGCTGATGTTTACACCAACAAGCGTTTCGCCGGTAGCAGCATCGGTAACAGTGCCTGTAACGGTGCCCGAACTTTTTGCTGACGTTGTCTTTTTAGTTTTGATCAGCACATAGATGCCCGAATATTCGATATTAACCGGATAGGGCCTGAATAAAGCTGATAATGCATTACTCAACGGTTCCTTTTTGATATCCAAAGAAACATACTTTGATAAGGGCAGTATATTATCGCCATACACAAATTTACACTGGCTTTTATCCTCAATTTGCGCAAGTGCATTTTGTAAAGTAACGTGGTGTAATTTTAAGGTGATAATTTGATCGGCTATGGATTGCGCCCTGATAGGCTCTGCATGGCTTAGTGTACCAAGGATAACAATTGTTATGGTTATCAGCGTACTGTATTTCATGATCTTCAATATTTTTTTTGGTGCATTTATAGAAAGGCACAAAAGATTATTCATAATTTTGATTTGTTTTTAAGTGAAACCTTAAAGCATTAAAGCTCCCTGTTAAGTTCCCTTGGAACTTAATTGAATGTTTAGCGACATCGTGTTGGGAGAAGATTGTAAAAGCCGGAGATGTTGGAAGCATCTTCGGCTTTTTTGTTTTTTAGCGTTTTTGTATCATCATATTTTAGCGGTTTGATGGTTAATATTGGGGTAGTTGTATTTGTAGTTTACCTTATGAGGTAAGTTGTTCCTTCGTGATTGTATCTTGCACCAACGTAAGTACATAAAACGCCTATCACGGTTTCTAATGATTCGTTTTTATCAAAGCGGGCATTTAGTATTGCGCCGGCTACCCGGTCATTCTGAATAATGATATTGGTGTTGTACCTGCGGGTCAGCGTTCGGGTAATTTCATTGAATGGCTGATCCCTGAACACCAGTTGCCCGTTTGTCCAGGCTTTCAGGGCTGACGCGTCGGATATAGTTTCTTTTAACAATTTACCGTCTTTAGCATTATAATCGGCTATTTGATTAGGGGTAAGCAGTACAGATAACCTGCCGGCCATGACACCTACTTTGCCGGTTATCACAGCCACAGTGATTTTAGGCTCATTGGTATAAGCCTTTACATTAAAACTGGTCCCTAAAACCTGGGTTTTCACCTTTCCTGTATATATTAAAAAGGGCTTTTGAGGATCATGTACCACATCGAAATAGGCTTCTCCCACTAAAGTAACTTTCCTGTTTTCGGATGTAAACCGGCTGGGAAAACTGATCTTGCTTGCTGCATTTAAAGAAACCTTTGAACCATCGGGCAGGATGAGCGTTTTGAGTTGGCCGGCCGGGGCATAAACGGTGATAAATTGCTCTGATTGTTTATGGTTATAACTGTTCCAGCCCCAAATGCCAATAGCACTAACCAATAGCAGCATAGCAGCTACCTTCAGTAATCTTGTTACTTGAAACTGTTTTTTTCGTTTCTTTTCAGGGAGTATGCGGTTTTTTAGCTGAGAACGAATAGCTTCCTTTAGTAAGTTTTCCTGCTCATTACTTTTAAATTCATAATCAGGTTGATCAATACCCTGATCATCAATCCAACGGTTTAATATTTGTATTTCTTCCTCATTACATAAACCCGCTTTATATTTTGTAATGAGCTGCTGAGCTTGTTCTTTGTTCACTATGCCTGGCTTTATATATACCTTATCGGCTATGAGGCATAGTGGTACTATAGTAAACTTAAATTTATTTTGAGGAGAATGGCTTTGTGCAATACCGAGTTGCAAATAAGGCTATTCGCACGATTAAAAAGAAGGATCGGGGAATTACTTAAGCAGGTAGCAAAGTACTGCAAATGTAAGATAATCAGTAAAATTTAGCCTCAAGCGTTTAAGTGCTGTTGAAAGCTGGTTTTTAACTGTTTGTTCCGAAATATTGAGATCTTCGGAGATCTGCCTGGTTGAATGTCCCTGAATGCGGCTTAATTCAAAGATTTCCTTCATTTTATTTGGCAGGTTTTTTATGGACAGGCTCAGTAAGCTGTTGATCTCACTCAGATGAACCTTTTGATCTGTATTGTTATTCGTAGGAGGGGCTACGTAGGTCACCGTCAATGCATGCCGTTTCCTCACCTCTGAGGCATGATAATGATCGATCAGTTTAAACCTAAGTATCGAGAAAAGATAAGCAGATAACGAAGTAGCGGGCTCAAGAGTGTCTTTTTTGTTCCAAAGCGAAATGAAAACCTCCTGTACCATGTCTTTGGCGAGCTCTTCAGATTGTAACCGATTATAAGCATATTTAAAAAGCGGCTTCCAGTAAACATCATAAATATGATCGAAAGCCGTTTCGCTGCTATGCCGTAATTGTTCAATCAATTGCTGTTCGTCTTGATAAGCCAGATTCATGTTGCATGATAATCACGCAAAAATAGTTACAATCCTGAGGGTTATCATTAATTTAATATTAAATTAAATCTTAAAATTGACATAGCAATTTCTATAATAGTCTGCGCAGTGTCATACAAAATTAGCTCCGGAACGGTAATCTGCGGCAGTATGTCAAAAGGTTGTTTGCTCCCGTTTAACATGATAAAGGTTAGCAGGTGCGGCTTGGGAAGCCCGCTCTTTCGTCAAATGGTACATTAGTGTCGTATTAGCGGCCATGTTTAGTGCCATTTTATTTTCTGGAACTTATTGTAATTACCCGCTATAGCGATAATGCCGCCAATTTTCTCAAATCATCTATAAAATGGTTCGAGAGGCACCCATTTGGGTGCACAGACTACAAAACCCGCTTTTTGCGTATGTAGAGCGGGTTTTGTACTCTTACACATGCGGGTCAGGGTCCCCTGCGGCACCGTGACTGTTACATAGTTGTTACGGGATTTACATAGTTTTTTGTTGAACTTGACGCTTCCATGTAACAAATACGTAACGGGATTTAGCGTCATGATGAATGTAAATTATGGCTATGACCGTAAGTGCAAAGATTTATTAGCACCACGAAAAAGCTGACGGCACCTTCAATGTGAAGCACGTCGTCTACCACAAGCCCATGGAAACAAGAGATGTTCGGTAACCTTTTTAAGGAATCGAACACTTTAAAACAGAAGTCTAAAATATTGCCAGTGCTTGTAGGTTTTTTATAAAATGATTCTACATAGATCCTGAGGGGCTACCGATAGCGCCAGCCCGAACATGGCTAATCTCGAGTCGCTTAGTAGAAAGTATCAAACTCTTTTCGGCAATTATTTAGTTGGCTGGAGCCCAATCAAGGGACAATATCAGTCAGCCTATAGGAAAAAAATATCAATCCTTTTATAGGAGGTTTAAAGCGGATAGCAGGTTAAAATCAATTTTTTAATACTTTGAGGCGAAGGGCATTCAACTCCAAAATCTGGCCTGATTTAGCAGAGACTATACGATAAGTTTCAACCAGAATATATATGCTTGCCATAGAAGCGAGGTGCT
>NZ_DASVOB010000877.1:0-13836 GCF_036383575.1 Mucilaginibacter sp. | reverse complement strand
TATGGGTCCGGGTAAAATTTAAAAGCTGTACCTTCCAGGTTCTTCTGTAATATCTTGCCAAAATCTGATCTTTCAAAACCGGTAATAAACGCCGAGTTGGTGCCGAATTTTGAAGCCTTGCCTATCATCTCAATATTGAACATGGCAACTACTTTATCTGCATCTACCTGCCTTGCAAAATATTGCGAACCATATTCGCCAATTTCTTCGGCAGTAAATGCCACAAAAATGAGCGTACGGGCATTGTTGTTCAATTTTTTATAGTATTTGGCCAGACTTAATACAGCCGTTGTGCCCGAGGCATCGTCATCCGCGCCATTGGCAATGCTATCAGTTACGCCGGGTTTATCAGGTTTGATAATCCCCAGGTGATCATAGTGCCCAGAAAATATAACATATTCATCGGGCCTGGTCTTACCCGGAATAATACCGGCAACGTTAAACAACGGCAATTCCTCGTTTTTTATGTCGCAGTTAACATCAAACGAAGCAGCATTATCAAACTTGCCTAATACAAATACCAATGGCTGTTTTACTTTACCTTTAAAATTTGTACTGCCGGCTCCTAAGTACGACTTAATCCTGCTAAACAAATCTTTAAACTTAGGATCGACAAGCAAAAGCGTTTTCTTACCGCTCTGCAAAACCGCCCTATATTCAGTTCTGAAATTTTTATCAGGCCCAACAGTAACTATCTGCACATCTTTATCACTTGCCCATTTAAACGAATCCGTACTGCTTGCAAACGCGCTATCGGCTGCTATAGTTTTACCGTTGATGCTTGCAGTTAAGCTCACAGGGGTTGAACGCACCATCGTAAAATTTTGACGGTACCCGGTATTCCCCTCCATAGGCTTAAGGCCTGCCTTTTTATATTCGCTTTCAATAAACGTTGCCGCCTTTTCAATGCCGGGTGTAAAAGTCGCCCTGCCCTGCATATCATCGGCCGAAAGCGTTTTGATGATCCGGGTTACATCGTCTTTACTGATCAGCTTATTTACATCCTGTGCAAAGCTATAAGCCGAAACACTTAATAATGCCGCTGTTACTATTGATATCTTTTTCATAATTATTTGACTTTTGATTGCAGCCAATTGTTACGGAATGTTTCCTGCTCTTTACTTAACTGCTTGCCCTCCTTTTCAAAGGTCACGACCTCAAAATTGGGATTTTCTTCAAGGGTCATAGTGGTTTCATGGGCACCAGCACGGTTTTTATAGTTTACAGTAACCTTATCACCCGGCTTTTTATCGGCAATAATATCGCTAAATCCTTTCTGGTCTTTAACATCTTTTCCGTCAACTTTCAGGATCACATCACCTGCATCAAGGCCAGCCTTATAAACCGGCGTACCAATGGTTGTGCTTGAAAGTATTGGTAACCCTTCGGCATCAGCAGCACGTACCTGCCCTGCACGACCGCGGCCCGGTGTAGCAGCCAGCGGACCAGCCCAGCCTTTACCCGGTTGTATTTTACGCAGCACTAAACCAGCTTTAGCCAGCAGTTCTTCATAATTATTCTTATCGGTTCCGGTGATGTAGCGCTTAAAGAAATCGGCAGCAAATTTGGGATTGTTGGTTACTTTACCCAAATCGCTTTGCAGATCGGGGATAGTATACGGCTTCATTACTTTACCCCGTGTAAGCCAAACAGCACGCATATAATCATCAAGCGTGATGTTAAAATCGCTGCGCAAGCGAAGATCAAGCGCTAATGCAATAGCACCACCGTAGGTATAATAGCTGGTAAAATCGTTAACATTATTGTTAGGGTCAATAGATACACCTGCATCAGCAAAAACCGAATAGCGGCTCATTTGTGCAGCCGAATATTTAGCCGCAGCCGGGGTATTCAATACCTGGTTAACCAAACCGGCAAGGGTTTTGGTATAATCATCAAGCGTAACAAAACCGGCACGGGTAAGCAGCAGTTCACCATAATACTGGGTGAAACCTTCGGCAAACCAAAGCTCGCTGCTCATGTTGGCGTGTTCAAAGTTAAATGGCTCCAATGATTTTGGGCGGATGCGTTTTACATTCCAGCTATGGAAATATTCGTGAGAGAACACCCCCATCAGGTTGTTTTCAAAGCCTTCAACTTTGGGCGCAGGAATAGTTATGGAAGTGGAGTTACGGTGCTCCATACCATCGCCTGATACGGCAGGGTTTACATCGCTCACAAAAGTATACTCGCCAAAATCATATGTAGGCAATTCGCCAAATACAGCTTTTTCTTCCAATACCAGCTTCTGGATCATCTTGCCGAAATTATCGATCACGGCCTGGCTATCGTCTGAGTGCACGGTGAGATTTATTTTTTCTTTCTTACCATCGGTATTTACAACCTCCCAAGTGCTAACATTGTAATTGGACAGTTCAGTAGGACTGTCCATCATGTACTGCAGATTTGGTGCGCTGTAAACACTTGAGCCTTCATGTTTAAGCTGTGAAGCAACTTTCCAGCCGTATTTATCCAGGTCATTAAACTCAAATGTAAGCGGGCGTTTATCCTGCCCTACTACCCACATAAAAGTGGCAGGCATATTCAGGTGGGCATGACTGGGGTCGATTGAAGCGTAGGTACCGTCGGTCCAATTGCCGAAAAGGGTGTAGGTTACTTTTACAGTAGCGGGGTGATCTCCCACCTCGTACACATCTCCTTCAATTTGCGTTAGTGGCAACTCCTTGCCATCAATATCAATAGCTTTAACATTATAAATATTTTTACCAAACTCATGCGTTGCGTAACGACCTGCCGATGACCGGCTCATCCTTACCCGGAAATTACCAGTAGGTGCCTGGGGAATGGTCATACTTATTTCGGCCTCATGATGGGCCGCGTTAGGAAATGAAATGGAATAGTAAATAGCTTTTTGCGGCTCCTGCTGTGCCATAACATTGCACGCCAGCACCGAGGCAGCGGTAAAGAGTAGTAATTTTTTCATCAACTTAAATTATCTGCGCTGAAATTACTATTAAATCGGCAAAAAATTTATATCAATGTTATTACCACAGGAAAT
Source organism: Mucilaginibacter sp. (assembly GCF_036383575.1). Classification (GTDB taxonomy): domain Bacteria; phylum Bacteroidota; class Bacteroidia; order Sphingobacteriales; family Sphingobacteriaceae; genus Mucilaginibacter. Next base: position 10,817 of record NZ_DASVOB010000877.1, on the reverse strand, counting down.
CGGGTTTAAAAATCAAAAGATGATAAATGAAAAATTTTTACATGATTTTTTTCAAATTAATCGAATTACGTTTGCCCGCCCTTAAAGCTCCTGTAGCCCTATTTAAAATCCTCATTCCAGCCCCATTCATTTAATTATCCGTACATTTAAAGAAATTCACTGGCTTATGATCCTTTTCTCCCGAAGAAACCTACATTACACCGATTATCAATGGACTACTTACATTCAGAACGATCCGCGTGTAAATGGCAGGCCTGATCATACTACGTTTAATAAGAACGAGGGAAATGAAATGGTGTACCTGATCAATAAGTTAATGATGATATGGGATTACCGCTTTGCAAACACCGGTAATAAAATGGAGAAACTGATCCATGATAAACTCCCAGCCGAGATCACCAGCCAGGAAGATGTGCAAAACTGGCTTAAAACCAATTTGAAGTTTTAGATTAAAAAAGCTACAAGCAGAGTGATCAACGCTTAAGCTATCTTTATGATCATTGTTTATTAGTAGCCCCATGTGATCCTATTAATAAACGCTATATAATAAAGTAGATAACGGAAAGTAAAAGTTAATTGCTTTAAGCCTTGAGCTTTTTGCTTTAAACTTATATTCTATCCAAACAACAATCCAAATACCTCTTCAATACTGCTTACAATCTTAATGTCGATATCGTAGCGGGACAGGTCCATACGTTTTTTGTCCTGGCCACTGGCCGGGAGATTGTATTTGGAAATAAAGATCTGGTTAAAGCCAAGTTTCTGGGCTTCGGCAATGCGTTGCTCAACCCGGTTCACAGCCCTGATCTCGCCCGAAAGACCAAGTTCCCCGGCAAAACAGGTTTTGAACGGGATGGGCATATCCTCGTGCGATGATATGATGGCGGCTGCCAAGCCAAGATCAATAGCAGGGTCTTCAACCCTGATGCCGCCTGTAATATTCAGGAACACATCCTTTGCACCCAGCCTGAAGCCGCAGCGCTTTTCAAGAACAGCCAGCAACATGCTCATGCGTTTGGTATCAAAGCCTGTAGCAGTACGCTGCGGGGTACCGTAAGCGGAAGCACTAACCAGTGCCTGTGTCTCGATTAGCATTGGTCTCATACCTTCTAAGGTTGCCGAAATGGTTATACCGCTTAGCGGAGTTTCGCGATGCGAGAGCAGGATCTCGGACGGATTGGATACTTCCCTCAGCCCCTCACCCATCATTTCATAAATACCCAGCTCAGATGCCGAGCCGAAACGGTTTTTGATAGTACGCAGGATGCGGTATACATGGTGCCTATCGCCCTCAAACTGCAATACGGTATCAACCATATGCTCCAGTATCTTGGGGCCTGCAATCATACCATCTTTGGTGATGTGGCCTATCAAAAATACCGGGGTCGAGGTTTCCTTGGCAAAACGAAGCAATTCGGCAGTACATTCCCGAACCTGAGATACACTACCGGGCGTTGACTCAATGTGGGCTGAGTGCAGCGTTTGGATAGAGTCGATCACCACCAAATCGGGTTCAAGCGATTCGATCTGTTTAAATATGTTTTGGGTGGAGGTTTCCACCAAAACGTAGCAGCCCCCCCCGCCCCCTAACGGGGGAGCCTGTGCGTGATCCAAAGTTGTTAAAGCACCATTTTCAGCACCCCCTTCAGGGGGCGGGGGGGGCACCAACCTTTCGGCCCGCATCTTGATCTGCCGTTCACTTTCTTCGCCAGATACGTACAGCACTTTTTGATTAGGCATATTGAGTGCCAACTGCAGCATTAGGGTTGATTTACCTATACCAGGCTCGCCGCCGATAAGCACCAGTGAGCCGGGTACTATGCCACCGCCTAAAACACGGTTAAACTCTTTATCAGGGGTTGGTACGCGGTGTTCTTCTGTGTAAGTGATCTCCGTTACAGCTACGGGTTTATTGGCCCGCTGCTGACTCGTTGACGCGGGTTTCCAGGCCGGTACCGATGCGTTGCCTTTTTCAATCACCTCTTCAACAAAAGTGTTCCATTGCTGGCATGACGGGCATTTACCCAGCCACTTGGGCGATTCAAAGCCACAGCTTTGACAAAAGTACGCGATCTTGGATTTGGCCATTATTATTCAGATGTGCAGATTACAGATGTGCAAATATGCAGATTATTTTGATTTTTACTAAATTAATTAGCAATCAATAGATGCTCGCTCAACTATTTCTTATCCGCGTAATCTCTGAAATAACCACATTCTTTCAATGCTTCTTTGTAGTAAGCTGTGTTGTTGTATTTACCTTTTAACTCGGCAAAATATTTGTAATAGGCGTCAATTACCGGCTGGCCCGCTTTTATATCGGCAAATTTATCCGCACCTTTAAAATCCGGATCGTTATAAATTTCATTGAGCGCACATTTGCTCAGCATAAATGTACAGCGGGCGCGTTGCTCGTCGATAGTGGCATTTTTGCGGGCAAGCTCGTAATATTTTATAGCTATACGCATCGACGTTAGTTTGTCATCCATTCGCTCTTCATCCCCGTAATAATCGCGGCTTAAGGCTCCAGGCATCACAACATCCGACTCATAAAACGTCCGGGCGTTGCCATAATAGGTAATGTTGTAATAGGCATTGGCAACCAGGTAAGCATTTCGGTAAACGTTTTTGCCGGCTTTAATTTCGGTTTCCATATCGTTAAGTGTTTGCAGAAAGCTCAACGCCGTAAATTTTTGCTTTTGCGGCGCGGCATGATCGCAGTCGTGACAGTCAATCATCCGCCCGTTAAACGGGTTACCCAAAAGCGTGGTTGTATCGGGCTGCATTTTTTTAAGCCATGTTATGGCTTTTTGCGTTTGCTGCTTGTATGCCATCATAATGGCCTGGTGATAGTAAAGGTTGTCGGCCTCTGTTGGATAATAGCGAAGCATGGCCTGTTCAAATGGCGTTTTGGCGGGCTTGTTCAACAGGTTAATAAGATGTGTAACATTCGCGCTATCGGCATAAAAATCGCGGTAGCTGTTATCAAAGCATACCGTTTTAATATGGTCACCCTGTTTTTTATACAATTTGGAAATGGCAAGGTTGCAATCGCTTATCGCGTTATTAAACCTTAAATCAGTTACTTCAATTTTATTGTCACGCAGGTTAGCCAGCCAGTTTAAGGGTTCAACCAATTTTGCTTCGGCAGTGGCGTCCATCTTCTTCAGGTTTTTAACATACAGCAAAATATCAAGCAATTTGCTTTGTGCTGTAAGCATTTTATCGCCTGCTGGTAATTGTTTTTTAGCAGCAGCGTAAAACTTACCGGCTGTGGTGTAGTTCCTGTCTAAAAAATTAAGGTAGCCGGCTGCCAGGTTCCAGAAATAGGGTTTGGCCGTATTATTTTTTAAGGCGATGTTTTCAACAAGCTGCCTGTTGCCTGCATCCGCTTTTCGTGCCGAGTCTACCGGAGGGGTTTCTACCGGTAAAGTACCAGCTTCCCGGATATTAATGAGCCTGCTTAATAGCAGATCGAGCTTTTCAGATTTTGGATTAATGGCAATGATCTCTCTGATAGCCCTCCCTTCGTCATATTGAGCGCCCAGCATATGCCACAGCGTAATTTTCTCTTCGGGTGTTTTTGCCAGTTTTAGTGTTGCCTGCCAATCGCTTTCATTTTGCGGATGAAAGCTCCAGTAACTGGGGATCTTGAGGGTATAGGTATAATTGTAACACAGGCTATACAGGTAGTTGGATAATGCGTAGTTTTTTTGCTGATAATAGTAGCCGGCCACATAGCCCATTGTGCGGTAATAAGTAAGATTTTTAGGAAAATGTGCTTTAAACTGCTCAAATAGCTTTACTGCTTTGCCATTAGTGGCGCTGTTATTTGCCAAGTAATAATAGCGCACCATTTGAAACCATAACCGTTGTTTAATAAACGGATCGGTTTCTTTATTATAAGCGCCCACCAGCGTGCCCTCCAAATTGCCTGCGGCGTGATTGGGGGTAACCTTTTCCCACGAGTCGTAGTCATTCACAGCATATGTTTCACAGGTTTTAGCCAGTTTAAGGTAGGTATAAAATGCCCTTAACATTTTGGGCGAAACATTCCCCGTGCTTATCGCGGGATATCTGCCGGGTAGCGCTTTTAGGGTGCCGGTAAATTTCCGGTAAACCGAATCCACCTGACCGGGCGTTGCTTTCAGCAGTAAAAACTCCAGCGATGCAGCAGAAAACTGATGGTTAAAATGCGTGTACCACTCGTCAACTATGATGCCATTATACCACGTGTTACTGCTTTCGGCATAGCCCTGGTGATAGTAAACCTCATAGCTGGAATAAAAGAATGGCGAGTACTGTTTATTAACGAAATACTCAGGCGCGAAAACAGAATAGTCGGAATCATCCGAATCGGCGCAGGCCCAGATCACGCCTGCTATAGCCAGCGTACAAAAGCTAAAAACGAGCAGAAACCTGCCTGATTGTTTCTTCATTAAATTTTTCAGGATCGATGTTGGCCAGCTCATAGTATATGATGGTTGTATGTTTTTGGTCGGGTAAATGCTTCGCTAATTGTTTGGCAGCGGCGTTCAAAGTGTTGCCGTCCGTTTCTTCAAGTTTAAAAATATCATTTTGTTTGATATAAATTCCTTCCAGAAAAAAGCTTGTTTTTGCACGATAGTTAGCTTCCCCTTCAATTTGCTCAAAGCTGCCTCGGTTAGTAAGTTGCCGCCGCCCTATTTTTCCATATACCTGTATCACCCGCCCATTCCTGATATGGATAGCCCAGGAAAACAAGGGCAAGGCGATATCCAGTTTTAAAGGATAGCTATTTAAATAATCGACATACTTACCGGCGTCTTCTTCATTATATATTGAATTGGGCTGATGCAGGCCGGCATTGAGTTTACCCATATTATAAAACATCAACACACCACGGTCGGCAGGAGGTACCCCAGTACGGTCTTTAAATTTAACCTGGTGCAGGCGGATGGTGACTTCCAATTGCTTTTTGTTAAGCTTTTTAAAAGCCGCAAGAAAGCTGAAGTATTTAATGCGGGTACTAAGCGACCAATCGCAATCAACCTGTACTTTGGCATAGTTGATCTTCTTTTCGCTGGCCAGTTCATTAATTAGCTTATTACAATGTGCGGCAAGGGTGGCTACAGCTGTATCGGGAATGTTTTCAAAAGTTTTATTGGTAATGTAGATAACCGGGGTGATGTTTAAGCCCGCTGGGATTTCATTAAGCTTCACTACAGCATTGGGGTAAGCGCGTTGTTGCTTATCGTTCCAGCTTACATCAAAAAAACGGATGTAAGCGTTATTACCGGTTTGTTTCAGTAGGTCTGCTTGCTGATCACTGAGTTTGAAGCCGGTTTTCCAATAGTAAAAGGCGGTTGATGCAGTGCCGGGTTTGCGACAGGATGCCGCTGAAAACAATATCGCTATCACTATAAGCCACCGGAAATATTTTAGCATAGGATGGGTTAGCAAGTTATTTCATCGAAGAAGTAAAGTACGGGAATTTTTGCTATTGATAGAAAATGGATTGTTTTGGAAAAGGAGAATTTATACCTTGTATACGAACTACAAAGCACAACCTTGTCTCAACTGCAGAATACCTCATGAAATGTGTTAATTTTTTAGAAGAACCACGAACCTACACTAATGAAGAAGAATTTGTAGGCTACCTTTTTGATGTTGAAGGGGAAAATGAATTATTTAAAAAACTAAGCGAGGTACTTCAATTTCCACAATATTTTGGAAATAACTGGAATGCGGTTTATGATTGCTTGTGTGATTTGCATTGGATAACTAAGAAAGGAATTGTACCGGTTCATAACCAAATGCCGTTAGTTAGCGATGAAATACTTCAGATTTATTTAGAAGTGCTTTTTGATGCAGCTAAAAGTTGGAATAATGACGATGAACATTATTTAAAAATAGTTTTCGCCGAGAGATCAAGGCAACATGTGGAAGCAAAATTGATAGATTTATAATAAGGACCTAAAATCCTGGATGGGGTTTAGTATGAAGTTACGCTGCGCTAAACTTCGACCAGTGATGCGAAACGATACTTCAATAAATTATGAACAATAATTTTCAAATGCCTAATGATTTCAACGAAGATGTGTTAATCAATACCACACACATCGTTTATCAGAATCTACACGAAATATCGCAAGGGAGCCCCCTAATTGGTACGCTATCGATTAACAATAACATTATACAGCGCTATCTCTTTGGTGGACCCTATCTTTTTGAAAATGGCTTCATATACGCACCTGTTTATGTTAGAAAATTTTTTGTCAATGGATTCAAATTAGCAATAATTGATGTAAATAGCTTAAGTATCAAATTTCTTGGAGATATTAGAAGTCTGATTTTTTTGGACAAAATTGAAGACAATTATATCCATTTCTTTGAAAATATTGATAAAACGCAATACAGCTATTATTCTCTCTAAAACATCGTAATAACCGTCTTCGGCTAATGCACGCGTCAGCACAAGAAATTATGCTATCGATAAACATCTACCAGTAAATCTACTCTCCAGATGTAAGCATTATAGCGCAAAGAGCCTTTATTGTTTCCGTTAACTTACCTTCTGTATTTAACTGTACAAGTTCAGTCTCTCTAAAAACCCGTTTATATAGTTTTCCCTGTCGCTTTGCATCTATGGTAATAAAGGCTTCAGCGTTTAAGCTATCCGGGTCGGATCTCGTTACCGTCAAAACATCGAAGTTTGGCTCTAAAATCTTTTTTATTTTATCCACTGTCTCCATATCTCAAAAATAAATTCTAAAACTTTGCAATGCGCGTGTATCTAACCTAATTAGTTAAAGTTACACCATCTCTAAACATAAATCCAAGTGGTCGAAGTTATCCTGCCGCTAAACTTCCACAGAAGTGTATAGCATCCTCAAATTTTACTAATCACCAGCATGAACATAGCTGCCTGGATGCTACCTTTACGAGTATCGGCCATACTGATCTCAAATTTTTTACTTTTGTTTTTCCAAACCAGTTTTTCATTTTCTCTTTTTAGACCGGAACCAGGAGCATCAAATTTTCTGATCAGGGGAGCTTTATAGTTGTTGGAGTTATATGCAATAAGATACCTGAAGCACTTGCCATCCTCTAAATGAAATGTCATTTCATAAACACCATTTTTTGCTGCCTGGGTTGCGTTAAAAGTATATACAAGCATGCGGAAAGGGTTATCTCCTATGCCAGTAATGATTTTGTCAAAAGCTAACTTTGAATTTTGCGCCTTAGAGTACTTGTCAATAGCCGCTTTCCTCTTATCTAATAATTCCTGTGATTGAACATTTATTGAGAAGAGAAAAATAAATGCGAGGCTGATTACTATCTTCATTTTATAAATTATTGAGATGTAAATTACATACGGAATTATAACAATGCATCTTTTATGTATTTGTTTTTTTCATCCGCTACCGCAAGGATGTGCCTCGTGGTAAATACACTAAGTACAGATGCTCAGCTTTATAGAATGCTTAGTTAATGTAGATGCATGGTTTACATATAGCATGCTGCCACAAGGCACAGCCTTGCGGCAGCGATAGTAAACAAAAAAGAGCAGATGCTCATCCAAACATCTGCTCTTTTTAAAGATCTTTAATTTTGTGCCCTTTTCAAACAGTTGCACATCTGAAGTTTTTACAGTTTAATTTCCTCGTCTTTTGATGAGAAGAAATGGAATTCCGTGATCTGGTAGGATGGGTTGCTTTTAACCTTTATCCATTGGCCATATTTGATAAACCACTTCATTTGGCGGTTATAGATACCCTTTTTAATAAAGGCTTCAATATATGGGTGCACGCACAGAGTTATACCTTTTTCGTTTTGCTCGGTAAGGATGTAATTGAAATTGTTTTCAATATCGTCCATCAGCAAAATGGTTGGCCTGATAGTGCCTGTACCGTTACATGTAGGGCAAACCTCGCTGGTAACAATGTTCATTTCGGGCCTTACGCGTTGACGCGTGATCTGCACCAATCCAAATTTGCTCGGAGGCAAAATGGTGTGCTTGGCACGGTCGTACTGCATTTCGGCACGCAGAAAATCAAAAAGCTCCTTGCGGTTTTGCGGTTTGTGCATATCGATAAAATCGATCACTACAATGCCGCCCATATCGCGCAGGCGTAATTGCCTTGCAATTTCTTTGGCTGCTTCCTTGTTTACCTGGTACGCGTTCTCTTCCTGGTTTTCTTTACTGGCTGTACGGTTACCACTGTTTACGTCAATAACGTGCAGGGCTTCAGTATGCTCAATTACCAGGTAAGCGCCGCCGGCAAGGTTCACGGTTTTACCAAATGCTCCTTTGATTTGCTTTTCGATCCCAAAGTGGTCAAATATAGGTTCCTTGTGCTTATGCAGGCGGACTATATTTTCCATATCGGGCGAGATCTCATGAATGTATGACCGAATCTCTTCGAACATACTATTGTCATTGGTATAAATGTGCTGAAAATCGGGGTTCAAAATATCCCTTAGGATAGTTGATGTACGCCCTATTTCGCCCAATACCTTTTTTGAAGGCTCAACAGAAGGCAGCTTGGTAATAAACTGCTCCCATTTCGAGATCAGGTCAAGCAGGTCTTTCTGTAGTTCATCAACCCCTTTACCTTCGGAAACTGTACGGATGATAACGCCAAAATGTTTTGGCTTAATACTTTCAACTACCTTACGGAGCCGGGTACGCTCGGTATTGCTTTTTATCTTTTTCGAAATAGAAATAGCTTCCGAAAAAGGTACTAAAACAACATACCGGCCTGCTATTGACAGGTCGGAACTTAAACGTGGCCCCTTAGTTGATATGGGTTCTTTGGCTATTTGTACCGGGATAAGCTGGTTTTTAGTTAATATCTCAGAGATCTTTCCTCCCTTATTGATATCGGCTTCAAGCTTAAACCCATCCAATAGCTTTGACTGATATCCCCCGCTACGTACTTGCTTGGTCAGTTTAAGCAGGCTTTGTACCTGCGGACCAAGATCAAGATAATGCAAAAAGGCATCCTTCTCATAGCCAACGTCAACAAAAGCGGCATTTAGGCTGGGCATGATCTTTTTGATGCGGCCCAGGTAAATATCGCCAACTGTATAGTTGTTGCTTACCTGTTCTTTGTGAAGCTCTACGAGTTGTTTATCCTGTAATAATGCAATGGTAGCCCCGTTGGGGGATGAATCGATAATTAATTCTTTTATCAATTGCTACTCCATTTCTTATAACGGTAAAAACCGTGTGTTAATAAGTGGGTAAAAAAACACTAATAAATAAAAAGTTACCCGCCCCGGTATGGGGCAGGTAAAACCATTAATGTTTAGTCTTAAGTGGTTAGTCGAAAGTTTAAAGTCAAGAAAAAAAAGACTTTGTACTTAAGACTAAGTACTATCGACTTAACATAAATGCTTATTTCTTTTTATGTCTGTTTTTTCTTAAACGTTTTTTACGTTTGTGGGTAGCCATTTTGTGTCTTTTACGTTTTTTACCGCTCGGCATAATAATAATTTTTAAATGTGTGTTAGTTATTTAATTCCTTGATATATCCATCAATGCGCTGACTGAATACAGGATCAGGCATCATTTCTTTGCATTTCTGGTAAGCGTCAATAGCTTCCTTTTTCATACCTAATTGCTTGTAGCTTTCGGCTAAATAAAAAGTAGGTTCCAGTTCCTGCTTTTGAGCAAGCAGCGTTTTAAACCTGCCTACCGCTTTTTCATACTGACCCGATTTCATGGCAAACATACCTAAGTTAAGGTTAGCGTTCCAATTTTTCGGGTCTTTTTTAACAACCTCAAGCAGTAGGGCTATGCCCTGCATTGGGCCTGCTGCCCCATTTACATAAGCTATACCCAACCCGGTTTTACCTTCAAGGCTTTCGGGTTGTATTTTCAAAGCATTTTGAAATGCTTCGGCGGCATTGCTTACAAAAGCGGGCTGCAATAAAGTATCCTGTGTAAGTTTATATGCATCATTAAAGTGGTTACCTGCGCTTATCCAGTCTTGCACCTTATTTTCTTTACGGGCTAATGCCTGGTAGTAGAATGCTGCGGGTGCAGGCTGGTTAACATCGTCCCAGCGCTTAGCCAGCTGCGTTTGCAAAGCTGGTGCATCTGCGTCTGATGCTTTCTTTAACTGGGCTTCAAGGTCATTTATCTTAGCTGCCAATGCATCCCCAATTGCTGCTTTGGCGGGGGCAGATACCATATCGACAGTAATGTTAGCTACCGGCTTGGTGGCGCCTGCAGTGGCGGCCATTGTCGGCTTGGCGTTTTTATCGTCTTTTGGCTTTACTAAACCTTTTACGGGCAACCAATACAAATAGCCCATAATAACAACTACGGCTGCACTAACGACTATTTGTTTCTTGTTCATGATGGCGTATAATTATTTTTTGCTGGTTTTGTTACCTGACTTTACTTTCTCAACAAAAGTTTTAGCCGGTTTAAAGCTTGGCACAAAGTGCTCAGGGATAATGATGGCAGTATTTTTTGAAATATTACGTGCTGTTTTCTTAGCTCTTTTTTTAACTACAAAGCTACCGAAGCCTCTTACATAAACATTTTCGCCGCCAACCATTGAGCTTTTAACAACTTTGAAAAACGCCTCAACAGTTTCCTGCACGTCTACTTTCTCTATACCTGTCTTTGATGAGATTTCAGTTATAATTTCTGCCTTAGTCATATCTTATTTACTTAATTTTATTTTATAAATACTTAACTGTTTTGGGGTTGCAAAAGTATTGCTTTATCCGTTAACAGCGAAATATTTATCCGTTTTTTTTTGCCAATAGCGCAAAACCTACATTTTCGTTACAATTTTGAGTATGAGAGGCTTATAAAT
>NZ_DASVOB010000876.1:0-5480 GCF_036383575.1 Mucilaginibacter sp. | reverse complement strand
ATCAGGGGCGATTATCCCCCAAAATACATCTATATCAACCCGGCGTTTATGCATAACCATCTGGATCTGTACCTAAGCTTCTTCAGCAAGAATGCCGAGTTCCGTTCGGTGCGCAATAACCCCTACTCCACTTACGACCAGATGCTGAGCGAATATGGTATCTTCGGGCTGCTTGCCCTAATTATATTTTACTTAGGCTTTTTTGCCCGGCATTATAAAAATCTTAGTTACGGTTTGCCTATCCTGATGATGGTAGCAGGCCTGTTTTTCCTCGATTATTGGTTTGAGCAACTCTCTGCACTGCTATTTTTTGAACTGATGCTATTCCTTAATATAAAAGAAACTACTACATCCAACTTGAAAACAGAAAATACAGTGCCGGAGGAACTTGCATATGTATAGCCCTCAAATTACTGTTTTAATGCCCGCTTACAACGCAGGCAAATATATCCGCGAAGCCATTACATCGGTACTTGAACAAACCTTTACCGATTTTGAACTGCTCATTATAAACGACGGCTCAACTGATGATACACTTAAGGTCATAATGTCATTTAATGATGAACGGATAGTGGTTTTAAACCAACAGAATAAAGGTGTAGCAGCAGCACTTAATAATGGTTTGCGCCATGCCCGCGCTCCCTATATCGCCCGTTTTGATGCCGACGATGTCTGTTACCCTTACCGTTTACAGGTTCAGTATGATTTTATCACTTCGCACCCATATTACAGCATTATTGGCTCGGGAGTTGATTATACCGATGTTCAGGGCGACCTCATATTTACCTGGCAGCCCGATGCCCTAAGCCATAACGAGATCAGGCAGCTGAGCTACAGGATTTGCCCATTTATTCATTCCAGCGTGTTTTACAAACGGGATGCGGTTTTAAACGCCGGCGGTTACAACGAACTTGCCTATACTTTTGAAGATCATTTTCTGTGGGCAGGCATCCTTAAGCACGAAAAGGCTTTCAACCTTAACCAGCCGCTTATCAAAGTAAGGCTTAATGCCGAATCTATCACCATTGATGAAAAATGGCGCACAGGTAAGTTCAGGCAGATCAAGTACAGTACCCTGCGCAAATTGAGCATTACCGAAGCCGAAGGAAGGCAGTTATCCGAGATCGGTATTAAACAACTGTCTCCACGTATCAAAAAAGGGGCTTATCATGCCTTGCTCGGCAAAAAATACCTGTGGAATAACTATCAGCCTGAAAAAGCAAGAGAAAACCTGATCAAAACATTATCTATCAGTCCATTGCATATCAAAAATTACTTTTTACTACTGATGTCATTTCTGCCTGAGCGTGCGCTGCTCAAGCTATATCAATTAGGCAAAGGTAATTTCCGCTTAACCGGGCCTGAATTGCCGGCCACTGTTTTAAATCAAAAGGAGTTGAACTATGGCAGCTAAAAGGATCAAACTATTTGTTGATGCGCACTCCTTTGATAAAGAATTTCAGGGGGCGCAAACCTTTATACGCGAGTTATACAACCACCTGCTTGCCGAGCGCCCTGATATAGATATCTATATCGGCGCCCGCGATACCGAAAATATTCGCAAACAGTTCCCGTTGTTACCACCGCAAAACATATTGCCCTATAAAAACCGGGGAGTGAACATTCTGCGGTTCATCTTCGACATCCCGGCTTACATCAAAAAACACAGGTTTGATTTTGCGCATTTCCAATACATCAGCCCTAAAAAAATAGCGGGCTGCAGCTACATTGTAACCATGCATGATATGCTTTTTAATGATTTCAGGAAGGATTTTCCTATCCTGTTCAGCATACCACGCAATTATCTTTTTGGCCGCAGCATTAAAAGTGCCGATATCAAAACTACGGTATCCGATTATTCAAAAGATCGCATCTGTGATTATTACCAGATCCCTGAAGATGAAGTACACATCATCCAAAACGGAGTAAGTAGTTCATTACTGCAATACCAGTCCTCAAAACAGGAGGCAGAAGATTGGGTGGCAGAAAAATTTGGCATCAGAGATTTCATTCTGTATACCAGCCGTATTGAACCCCGCAAAAACCACCTTTTATTACTGCAGAAGTATTTAAAACTAAAACTATATGAACAAGGCACAAGTCTGGTATTCATTGGTAAAGCATCAATAAAAACACCGGGTTTAGCTAAGCTTATCAAAAACTTAACGCCTGAACAAAGACAGTTTTTCAGATGGATACCACAGGCAGAGCAAGCCGACCTGGCCGCTTTTTACCGGGCTTGCAAACTGTTTGTATATCCTTCAAAAGCCGAAGGCTTTGGCATTCCACCGCTGGAAGCTGCCATTTGCGGGGTACCTGTGCTGTGTTCATCAGCAACAGCTATGAAAAACTTTAGCTTTTTTGCACCATATACCTTTAACCCGGCAAACCATGCCGATTTTGAGCAAAAGCTGGCACTTGCCGCTCAGCAACCTCCCGGCTATGCTTTTACCGGCCAGGTAGCGCGCCATGTTGAACAGCAGTATCACTGGCAAAAAAGCACCATCATATTTTACAACTTGTTACAAGCAAACTTTCATTGTCATGAAACTAAAAATAGCGATCTTAGGCACGAGGGGCATCCCGAACTATTATGGCGGGTTTGAGCATATCTCCGAATATGTATCTGCCGGATTGGTAAAAAAAGGGCACTCAGTTACTGTTTACAATTCGCACAACCATCCTTACAAAGCCGACACCTGGAATGGTGTTAACATTGTACACTGCTACGATCCGGAATACCTGGTTGGTACTGCCGGGCAGTTTGCTTATGATTTTAACTGCCTTATGGATGCCCGGAAACGCAAGTTTGACGTGGTACTACTTATGGGTTATACCAGCAGTTCGGTTTGGGGCCACCTTTACCCGCCCAACAGCGTCATCATTACCAATATGGATGGCCTGGAGTGGAAACGCTCCAAATACTCAAAACCGGTACAAAAGTTTTTGAAGTACGCCGAAAAACTGGCCGTGAAACACAGCCAGTACTATATCTCTGATTCAAGAGTGATCAGATCTTACCTGAAGGATAAGTACGAGGTTGACAGCCGTTACATTCCTTACGGTGCCGATCTTTTTTCGGAACAGGAACGTGAGCAAGTTGATAAAAGCGAGGTGCTTAAGGAAGACTATTTTTTACTGATGGCCCGCATGGAACCCGAAAACAATATCGAAACCATTTTAGAAGGTTTTAATAATAGCTCCTCAAAAAAAAGCTTCATGGTTTTGGGTGATACCGGCAACCGCTTCGGCAAATTCATTACCCATAAATTTAAAAATGACGATCGCATACAGTTTAAAGGTTCCAACTTTGACAATTCGGTTGTGCGCGCGCTCCAGAACAATAGCTACCTGTATTTCCACGGGCATAGCGTAGGTGGCACTAACCCATCCCTGCTTGAAGCTATGGCCAGTGAAGCCCTCATTGCCGCGCACAATAACCCTTTCAATAAATCGGTACTTAACTCGGATGCTTTTTATTTTGATAATTCTACTGAAGTGCGACACTTGGTTGAGAACGTACAGCGCAAAGACACCGAACGCGAAATGGTGAAAAACAACCTGCACAAAATACAAAACCAGTTTAGCTGGGAGGTAGTGATTAACGATTACGAGGATTTTATAATGGAATGCTACAGGGAACAACATGGAGAAATTATTCAAGCCAGATGATACGCTCAACAACAGGATCAGTTATTACCTGCTGATGCTGTTGCTGCTGAGCCTGCCGTTCAACCTGTTTTATAGTCACCTGTTTTTAATAGGGCTGGCCCTGCATACTATTATACAAATTCGAAAAGCTGCAATAAAGCCTGTATTAACAAGCACTAACTTTGCTTTGTCGGCTGTGTTTTTTGTAACGCTTTTTAGCGTTATTTACAGTACCAATAAACCCCAGGCATTTACGGAGTTAGGCAGGCAGGTTACCATTTTACTTATCCCTTTGATCTTTTGCTTCAACCCACTCGATGTAAAAAAATACCGGCATAATTTTTTGCTCGTATTTTCATTGGGCTGTACCATCACTATCAGCTATCTTTTTTTAAAGGCGATTTTTACCATAAAATATTATCATCTGCCTATAAAAGCATTAGCTTCTCCCACGTTCACAAACCATAACTTTTCGGAACCGCTGGACATTCATGCTACATTTTTCTCCATGCAAATAGCTATAGCACTTGTTTATCTGCTGTATGTTTTCGTACGGGAAACGGCAAAGGCTTATAAGCTTTGCTGGCTTATTTGCTGTGGTGTTTTAGCCCTTGGGATCCTGCAACTTAGCTCAAAATCGATTTTTATCGCCTTGCTGCTTATTATTAATATCGCGCTGCCATGGTTCATGCTTAAAGGGCGCAGCCGTTTCAGGTTCGTAGCTGTTAGTGTATCATTATTTATCGCGGTGATGGCAGGGATTTATACCAGGGATACTTTTAAAGAGCGCTATGTAACCGAGTTAAAAAAAGACCTGAGCCAATCAACCGATGCAGAACTTACTGATCCGCGACTGTCGCGCTGGAGTGTGGCTATGGGTGTTGGTGCCCAATCGCCGGTTATAGGGCATGGAGCAGGCACCGAAATTGGCTTGTTGAAAGATCCATTCTTTGATCATCAATTTTACCGATCGTACCTGGCAGAACTAAATGCGCATAACCAGTTCATTAGTTTTTTCATTAAATCGGGAGTTATTGGCCTGCTGATCTATCTGTTTGTGCTTACTGTCGGGATCAGAACCGCCATCGCAAAACGCGACTTATTACTGATGGCCTTTATGGTTATCATAACCGCCGTTTCCTTATCCGAAAACTTTTTAGATGTGGATAAGGGCATCTTTTTTTACAGTGTATTTTTCTCATTACTAATATTTTCCACAGCCTCGCAGCCGACTGAAAACCCGGTCAAAAATATTGTGTAATTAGTTTATTCACAGGCAACCAAAGCCATTAGGGGTACGTCATCATTATATATACAAAGACGTGAAAAGTACAGTCACCTTAATTGAACCAAACAATAAACGATTGTTAAACACCCGGAATAATATCTTAGCTACCCTTGCCTATTTTGACATGTGGGATTATCCGTTAACCTACGGCGAAATATTCCTGTTCCTGGAAAATAAATACGGCCAGCATGATTTTACTGAGGCGCTTGATCAATTGATCATCAGTAAGCTGGTGTTTCATTTTGATAAGTTCTACTCGCTTAAAAATGATTATATGGTTGCGGTAAGGCGCAACAAGGGGAATAAAAAAGCAGCCGAACTGATCAACAAAGCAAAAGAAGTCGGCGCTTTCCTGATCAGGTTTCCGTATGTGCGAGGCATAGGCATTTCAGGCTCTTTGTCTAAAAACTGCGCCGACGACAATTCAGACATCGATTTCTTTATCATTACCGAACGTAACAGACTTTGGCTTGCGCGCACATTTATGCACATGTTCAAAAAGCTTACCTTTTTGGTTGGTAAACAGCACAACTACTGCATG
>NZ_DASVOB010000875.1:0-2566 GCF_036383575.1 Mucilaginibacter sp. | reverse complement strand
CCCTGATGGGAGACGAAATTATGCGGCCCTACAATAAGAAATATTATAAAATAAGAAGCAGGAAAGGATTATCCTTTCCTGCTTCTTATTTTATGGACTGTTACCTGCAACAAATCGTATCAACTTTTCTTCAAAACCGATCAAACGTAACCAAACGTTAAAATTGGTTCAATTTATCCTATACTTTTAGTGTGAAATAATTAATCAAAAAGCCAATATGGCCGATTTAAATGGTTTGTCGGAACTGTTTAGCCGGCTTTACCACATCAAATTATGAACATTAAAAAGTTTATTATCATTGCTGCTGCCGCGCTTCCATACTTTGCCCAGGCGCAGGAGTGGCACCCTAAAAAAGCCGTTTTAATGACGCGCTTTGCCAAGGATGTCGACCCAAAGAATGTACTGCCCGAGTATCCCCGTCCACAACTGGCACGCGAAAAATGGATGAACCTAAACGGCCTGTGGCAGTATCAGCCGGGAACCGCCGGCGAGGTTGTACCTAAGGGCAAGCTGTCGCAAACTATCCTCGTGCCTTTCCCGGTTGAATCGGCTTTGTCGGGCGTAATGGAGCAGCACGACCGGATCTGGTACCGCCGTAAATTCACAATTCCTGCTTCATGGAAAGGCGAACACATCCTGCTGCATTTTGGTGCAGTTGATTATGAAAGCGAAGTGTTTGTTAACGGCAAAAGCTTTGGTAAGCATACAGGGGGTTATGATCCGTTTAGCTACGACATCACATCTGCGATTAAAGGCGCAGGTGAGCAGGAGATCACCGTGCGTGTTTATGACCCTACTGATGACGGTGGGTTTCCGCGGGGTAAACAAACCCTGCATCCGCAGGGTATTATGTATACCTCAACTACAGGCATCTGGCAAACTGTTTGGTTAGAGCCGGTTCCTGCTGTAAGCATCAACGATATTAGGATCACACCGGATATTGATCAATCAGTAATAAAGTTGAGTATAGATGCGGCAACCGCTGCTGGTTATACTGTTAATGTAAAAGTAAAAGATGGGGGTAAAGTTGTAAGTACAGCTTCCGGTAAACCTAATTTGGAGTTTACAGTACCTGTTCCGAATGCCAAATTATGGTCGCCTGATTCACCATTTTTGTATGACCTGGATATTACGCTTGAAAAAGGCGGTAAAAAGGTTGACGCTGTGAGTAGCTATGCAGGCATGCGCAAAATTTCGGTAGGCGAGCAGGATGGTTACAAGAAACTGTTCCTGAATAATAAATTCCTGTTCCAGATTGGTCCGTTAGATCAGGGTTTCTGGCCGGATGGGATCTACACAGCCCCAACCGATGCGGCTATCAAGAATGATCTGCAAATGATCAAAAATTTTGGCTATAACATGGTGCGTAAGCACATTAAGGTTGAGCCATATCGCTGGTACTACTGGGCCGATAAACTGGGACTGATGATTTGGCAGGATATGCCATCGGCCAATTCATATACCGAGCATACGCCGCCGGTTGATACAGCTGCTTACGCTTCAGAACTTACCCGCATGGTTAAAACCCACTGGAACTCACCTTCAATAGTAACATGGGTAGTATTTAACGAAGCTCAAGGTCAGCACAATACGCCGGGTTTGGTTAACCTTGTGCGCAAACTGGATAATTCAAGGTTGATTAACCAGGCAAGTGGTGGTACCCATTTTGGCGTGGGTGATTTTCTGGATATCCACAGCTATCCGCCGCCTGCAGCTCCTTCAAGCAAAACACAGGTATTGGCCTGCGGCGAGTACGGTGGTATTGGTTACATCATCCCCGGTCACGTTTGGAAAACCGGCCCTACCTATATTATGATGGATAATCAAAAAGCTTATACCAACCTGTATGATGAATTTGCTAATGACCTGGTGATCTATAAAACCAACGAAGGTCTGAGCGCAGCCGTGTACACCGAAACCACCGACGTAGAAGTTGAGCTGAACGGTTTGCTTACTTACGACAGGGAAATTGTGAAAGGCCCGGTTGCAACAATCAAGGCATCAAACGATAAGATCATTCACGATGAAGAGTATATCCGCGAGGTGCTGCCATCGTCAAAGGATAAAGCACGCACCTGGAAATATACTTTTGATAAACCTGCTGATGGCTGGTTTGGCGAAAAGTTTGACGATAATGCCTGGAAATCTGGCGAAGCCGGTTTTGGTACCACCAATACTCCGGGAGCAGTGGTAAAAACTGTTTGGGATGGTAAGGATATCTGGATGAGGCAGGAGTTTACACTCAATGTATCCAACGTAAATAAAAACGACCTGGTACTGTCATTACACCATGATGATGCCTGCGAAGTTTATATCAATGGTGTTAAGGCTGCCATAAAAGAAGGTTATACATCAGGCTATGCTATTATCCAAATGACTAAGGAAAGCAAGGAGGCTATAAACCTTAACGGTAAAAACGTGATTGCTATCCACTGTAATCAAATTCAGGGTGGTCAGTATATTGATGCTGGTATTTCTGCAATGAGCAAAACGAAACCATAATATTGGTTTAGATATTATGAAAAACGCCCGGGCAAATTGCCCGGGCGTTTTTGTTTAACCCCTA
>NZ_DASVOB010000874.1:0-5204 GCF_036383575.1 Mucilaginibacter sp. | reverse complement strand
ATACAGCTATAGAAGCATCGATCAGTTCAATAAAGTTGTGCGGTAATATTTTGGTAGCCAAACCTACCGCAATACCTTCGGCTCCCTGGGCAAGCAACAAGGGGAACTTTACCGGCAGGGTAATAGGCTCTTTGTTACGGCCATCATAGCTGGCTTGCCAAATGGTGGTATCAGCATTGAAAACAACATCGAGCGCAAATTTTGATAAGCGCGCCTCGATATAACGGGGAGCCGCTGCCGAGTCGCCGGTTACCGGATCGCCCCAGTTACCCTGGCAATCGATCAGCAGGTTTTTCTGGCCTATCTGTACCATGGCATCCCCAATAGAAGCATCACCATGCGGGTGATATTTCATGGTATTACCGATCACGTTGGCTGCTTTATTAAAGCGCCCGTCGTCCATTTCCCTCAACGAATGCAGGATACGGCGTTGTACCGGCTTTAAGCCATCATTAATATGCGGAACGGCCCGGTCAAGAATTACATACGATGCATAATCAAGAAACCAGTTTTCATATAACCCATCGAGTGAGGTAACAGTGTGTAGTTTTTCTTCATTAGGGTTTGGTGTATCGTTTTGATGCAGATCTTCACTCATTATTCAATAAAAACTTTTGGATTGGTAAAGATACGGATTATGTATTGATGTGCAGATGGAGCAGACCATATTTTAATGCACAGTTAATTTGGATTTATATCGAAATTGTTACGTTTGTGTTGGTTTTAACAGGCAACAATTGTAAATTGAAAGCGTAAAAAAATCTTTAGTACAACAAATAATTAGTTGATATTACCGTTAAAGCATGACGGTTAATTTGAATAGGTGAGGGTGTTGTTAATTAATTTGTTTATATATTTACCTATGGTGCTTTAAACGAGGGTTTTTCCTTGTCTGTCCCTTAAATGAAAACTATTTTGAAGTTAACCCGGCCCTTATTACTTATGGCTTTATCATTGCTGTGTTTTACAAAAAGCATAGCCCAGGTAAGCCCCAGGCCGTTATACGCCCAAAATATAAAAAAACACACAAGTACAAAAGTTAAGCCTGGTTCCACAAGATCAAAAGGAACTGCTACAGATCAGTTTAAAGAGTTTAACAAGCTTTTAGCCCAGGCCAACGTAATTTACACGCCGCCTAAAGGTTTTAAGGAGATCCAGGCCCCTAACGATGAGGATTTTTCATTCGATTATGCACTGCAGTTGCCGGGGCAGGATTTTGAAGTATGGTTCCAGGTAAAATCTCAGAAACAAAACTATACCAGCTACGAGCAGGGGCAGTATGATATTGACCGGGAAACAGAAAACCCTGATTCGATATATATCAATATGAGCAGGGCCCAGGCTACTGCTTTTACCGGTGAAAGGGATAATTTTATCCGGAGCATACCGGTGAATGTTTTAAACAGGTACAAAGCAGATGCAGGCAAATCATACCTGTTAAACCTGCTTGATTTCCCGGCTACCAAGCATTATAAATACGCCCTGCTTATTGCCTTGCAGCGTAACCATACCGGCACTATTATGGCCGTTTGCTTTACCAACGATAAAGGCCCCGAGTTTTTTAAAAATGTGGACAGGGCAAGTAATTGTTTGAAGTTTAAGCCGTAGGGGGAATCGCACAGCCTTTCCTCTTTTTCCAATCACCCAAATGTTAATAAGTTGATATCTGGTCGCCCGTTAATTGGGCCGGAAGTTTTATTTTTGCAATTAGGCGTATTTTGCGCTGTTTTAAATTTTCTACTTTATATACATGGCAGAACCAGTTAATTATAGTGAAGATAGTATCCGCTCCCTCGATTGGAAGGAGCACATCCGTTTACGTCCCGGTATGTATATTGGTAAATTGGGCGATGGCTCTGCCTATGATGATGGTGTTTACGTACTGCTTAAGGAAATTGTGGATAACTCGATAGATGAGTTTGTGATGGGATCGGGCCGTACCATTGAGGTTAACATGAGCGATCATAAGGTATCGGTACGTGATTACGGCCGCGGCATCCCTTTGGGTAAAGTGATTGATTGTGTATCCAAAATAAATACGGGTGGTAAATACGATAGCAAGGCCTTTCAAAAATCGGTAGGTTTAAATGGTGTGGGTACCAAGGCGGTTAATGCGCTTTCCAACTCATTCACCGTACAATCATACCGTGACGGACGCACCAAACTGGCCGAATTTGCCAAAGGCGAGCTGATCCGTGATGAGAGTGAAAAAGATACTACCCAGCGCAACGGTACTGCAATCAACTTTGTACCCGATGATACTATTTTCAGGCATTACCGTTTCATCCCGGAGTTTGTTGAAAGTATGATCTGGAACTATGTGTTCCTGAACGCGGGCCTTACTATCAATTTTAATAATCAAAAGTATTTTTCGGAGCGTGGCCTTTATGACCTGCTCACCCGTAATACCGATGCTGAAACTTTACGCTACCCGATCATTCACCTTAAAGGCGAGGATATTGAGATCGCGATGACCCACGGCCAACAGTACGGCGAGGAGTATTACTCGTTTGTCAACGGTCAGAATACTACACAGGGCGGTACACACCAGGCGGCTTTCCGTGAGGCGGTAGTAAAAACCGTGCGTGAATTTTACAAAAAGGAATATGATGCATCCGATATCCGGGCATCAATAGTTGCAGCAATTGCCATAAAAGTTCAGGAGCCGGTATTTGAGTCACAAACCAAAACCAAGCTCGGTTCACAAAATATTGGTCCGGATGGGCCTTCGGTACGTGGTTTTATCAATGATTTTGTTAAGAAAGAACTTGACAACTATCTGCATAAAAACCAGGCTGCCGCTGATGCCCTGTTAAAACGGATCCTCCAGTCAGAGCGGGAGCGTAAGGACATTGCCGGCATCAAAAAGCTGGCTAACGAGCGCGCCAAAAAAGCATCGCTCCATAACCGTAAACTGCGTGATTGCAAGCTGCATTTTGAAGATACGCACGAACGTAAACAGGATACAACCTTATTCATCACCGAAGGTGACTCGGCCAGTGGTTCCATTACCAAATCGCGTGATGTAATGACCCAAGCCGTATTTAGCTTAAAGGGTAAACCGCTTAACTGCTTTGGCTTAACCAAAAAGGTGGTTTACGAAAATGAAGAATTTAACCTGCTTCAGCACGCACTGAACATTGAAGATGGTTTGGATGGCCTGCGTTACAACAATATTGTAATAGCTACCGATGCCGATGTGGACGGCATGCACATCCGTCTGTTGCTGATGACTTTCTTTTTGCAGTTTTTCCCCGACCTGGTGAAAGCCGGTCACGTTTCTATCCTCCAAACACCATTGTTCAGGGTACGCAATAAAAAGGAAACCATTTACTGCTACAGCGATGAAGAGCGTCGTAATGCCATAGCTAAATTGGGTAATAAACCAGAGATCACCCGATTTAAAGGTTTAGGAGAGATCTCGCCTGAAGAGTTCGGTTTATTCATCGGTAAAGATATGCGCCTTGACCCGGTGATATTAAGGGATGCTAATATCAAAGCATTGCTTGAGTATTTCATGGGCAAAAACACGCCAACCCGCCAAATGCACATTGTAAACAACCTGCGGGTTGAAAAAGATGATGAAAGCATCAACCCAACAATAGCTAAAGAAGCTGATGCCGAAGAAGAATTGCCGGTAGCGGTATAAAGAACTATGATTTGCCTGATTAAAGGATTTCCCTGAACTGCGTAGCATAAAGGGAGCTTTGATCAGGCTTTTTTTATCATGGAAATCAAATAATCCTAAAAATCAGGGTTCTTATTGAAAATAATCCTTATCTTGTTTCCCCCGATTTTTTAACAAGGGTTGATAACATATGATAAGTCACGAAATTAAAATAGCCTTTGATGAATACGAATCATTGGCCGATCTCCATAAAGCCGACCGTGAGCTGTGCCTCGAAGCGCAGAAAGCCTTGAAAAATTCACATTCTCCATATTCAAAATTCCGTGTTGGTGCGGCATTACGTTTGCAAAGCGGTAAAATTATCTATGGCAGTAACCAGGAAAATGTAGCATACCCATCGGGTTTGTGTGCCGAGCGGGTGGCATTGTTTAACTGGGGCGCCAACCATCCTGATGATCCTATCGAGGCGATGGCTGTAACCGCCCATTCAGATGATTTTCCTATTGTGAAGCCGATTACCTCATGCGGATCATGCTTACAGGTATTAGCTGAGTGCGAAAAGCAGCAAAATCAATCAATAAAAATTATATTGCATGCCGAAGATGGCCCGATATGGATCATCAAAGGCATTGAAAACCAATTGCCGTTTTTATTTTTTGAAGAACGTATAGCTACCCCGTAATGAAAATTAAGCTTTTTTTACTCTTTATCGGTTTGGCATTCAGCACCGGTGTATCGGCTCAGCAGGGCTTCCCGTTTGATAATGAGATCAGGGCGTTTAAACACCAGGACAGCCTGAGTTTTCCGAAACCGGGCGGTATTTTGTTTATAGGCAGCTCTTCTATCCGTAAATGGACTGATTTGGAACAGCGTTATGCAGGCAAGCCTATAATCAGGCGGGGAGTAGGCGGCTGCGAACTATGGCAGGTAGCTGATTATTACACGCCCTATATCCTGTTCCCGTATAAACCGCGCAAGATTTTTATCTACGCAGGCGAAAATGATATTTCAGCAGGTAAATCTGCCCAGGCCGTTGCTGCTTCATTTGCAAAACTCTGGGAGCTGATCCATCAGAAATTACCAAATGCCGAGGTGTATTTTATGTCGATAAAACCGAGCCCGGTACGCGCTAAGTATTATGATGTTGTTTACGCAGCGAACGAGCTGGTGAAAAGTTACCTGAAAGGAAAACCGAAAAGTTATTATGTTGACCTGGTACCGTCTATTTATAAACCAGGCACTACCCAACCCGATTCAAGCCTGTTTAATGACGACTACCTGCACTTAAACAGCAAAGGTTACGACAAATGGCAAAAGGTACTTGATCCGCTGGTGAAATGAAAATAAAAAAGGCCCCGCACCAACGGGGCCTTTACCTACTTACATATTAAACACTACACTAAAACTTACTTATTTAAAAACGCTGTACACGTTTGTGATTTTCCAGCCACTGCCGGTGTTGGTAACAGTTACATAGTTGCTGCGGGTAAAGCTGCTGTATTTCATATCAACTTTTACTACAGCCAGGTCATTGTTGCTTTCAACTATTGAAGTGCTGGTAACGCAATCCTGCTCG
>NZ_DASVOB010000873.1:0-5149 GCF_036383575.1 Mucilaginibacter sp. | reverse complement strand
AACCCTTGCTGCCTTTACCTGTGCAGTAGTTACCGTATTTGCCTTATTGCCAAAGGCCATTAATTTAAAAAAAACCGACGACAGGTTTCCTTGTCGCCGGTTTTTATGCCTTGTTTATGCCTGTGAGGCAATACTTGTAAGTGATTATGATAATAAAATGACAGCTTTTTTTAGTCCGTTATTATTTCTTAGAGGTGATTTTGTAAATATTTCCAGCCACATCGTCGGTAACATACAGTGAGCCATCCGGGCCTTGCGCCAAGCCGCAGGGACGGTGGGCCGCAGCACCTGAAGCTGTATTAGCAGCAGAGCCAGAAAAGCCGTCGGCAAAAACTTCCCACTGACCATCGGGCTTGCCATCTTTAAACGGTTGAAATACCACGAAGTAACCAGCCTGCGGTTCAGGAGCGCGGTTCCATGAACCGTGAAAAGCTATGAATGCACCATTTTTATATTTCGCCGGAAACTGATCGCCGGTATAAAATAACAGGCCGTTAGGGGCAAGATGGCCCGGATAAGCGGCGGCAGGGTCGATAGCATCTTTTCCGCCTTCAATCTTGCCGTCGCCGCCATATTCAGGCATCAGGATTTTTTTGTGTTGCTCCTGGTCGTAGTACATGTAAGGCCAGCCTGCATTATCGCCTTTTTTAAGGGCATACATACATTCGGCAGGTAATATAGCCGATTGTTTGGCGGTAAAATATTGAGGATAAAATTCAAAAAGCTGGTCGCGGCCATGTTGCATCACAAAAAGCTGGTTGTTTTGCTGGTTCCAGGTGATACCTACAACATTACGCAAGCCGGTGGCATAACGCACACCATCGCCATAATGCTGGTTTAGCTTATCAGCTTTAAACTGCCAAATGCCACCTGCCGAATCCAGGATAGGACAGCCTTTTTGACCCGGAGAACCTTTTTTGCGGTCTTCAACCTGGCAGGCATTGGAGTAAGCACCGATATTGACGTAGAGGTTGCCATCGTTATCAAGTGTTATTGCTTTAGCCTCATGTTCATGGCGGCTGATCAAACCTGTAACGATTTTTTCAGGCTGATCGGGATTGATCACCTCGCTTTTGTCATTTAGTTTATAACGGAAAACTTCTTCATCAGATGAAGCGTACAAGTAGCCGTTTTTGATGGACATGCCCGTTCCGCTGTAAGCGCCAAAGCTGTTTTTAACTGAAGCTTTGCCGCCTTCTTCATGCAGCAATAATATGCCTTTGCTGTTTTTAACGTTAGTGAGCTTTACATAAATATCGCCTTGCGGAGTAATGGCAATGTGACGGGTTCCTCCAAGTTTTTCGGCAATGATACTGGCGCTAAAGCCTTCGGGCGTTTTAAGACCGGCGTTTTCTGTTGTCGAGGTGCTGTCGGTAGTTTTCTTTGAGTCGTTGTTACTTTTACAGGCAGTAAAAAACATAAAGCCTCCTATAACTACTGCAGGCAGTATGGAGTGTAATAATTTGCGGTTTTTCATGGTAAAGATTAATGGTTATCAAATTAAGTAAATATACCGATAATCCTAAAATCTGTATTGTAGTATTAAAGTGACACTGCTGTTTTTTTAGTGAGATACTACCAATAAATAAAATTTGGTTGCAATAGATTGCAAAGGATTGGATTTGAAATAAAATTTGGTTAAGTGTGCTGTTGGTAGAAGATTGTGCTGATTAACTAATGTTGTAACATATAATGCCATGTTCGGTTAAACCATTGCTGATAGATCCTGTCCTAACTATATAAAATTTACAATCATGAAAAAGTTAGCCATATTATCAGCAATAGCAGCCGGAAGCTTATTTATCAGCAAAGCCAACGCTCAAGTATCTATACAATTTGGTATTAATATCCCTGCTCACCGTGTTTATGTACCGGCCCCTCCGCCACCTGTGGTTGAAGAGCAGCCCATTTATGACGATAACGATAACGTAAATGTTAGCGACGACGATGATTACTACTATTTACCCGAAGTTGAAGCTTACTATAATGTAGGAGCAGGATGCTACTATTATAATGATGGTAGCCGCTGGGTAAGCTGTGCTTACCTGCCAGGTGCTTACCGCGATTATAACTGGCGTACCGCTACACGTTATGAAGTGAGGGCTCCCCGTCCGTTCATGCACCACGATTTTTACAGGCAAAGATGGGGCGGTTACATGGGCGACCGTGGTAACTGGGGCCACCGCTTTGACAGGAGACCAATAAACGGTTATGCTTATCGTCAGGGTTGGGGTGGTGACCGTGGCAGCTGGGGCAGAAGGCCTAATCCATACGATAACCGTGGCAACTGGGGTAATGGCAGAGATAACAGGGATAATCACAACTGGGGTAATGGCGACCGTGACAACCGCGGAGGTTGGGGCAATGGCGGGAATCAAGATAACCATGGTGGCTGGGGCAATGGCCAACAACCTAATAATGGCAACCACGATAATCATGGCGGCTGGGGTAATGGTCAGCAACCCGGTAATGGTGGTCACGATAATCACGGCAATGACAATCATGGCAACTGGGGCAACGGCCAGCCTGCAAACAACGGTGGTCATGACAGGGGCAATGGCGGCGAACGTTTTACTCAAAATGGAAATCAAGGCCGGGGCATGCGCAGGTTTTAATATTCTAACTCCCTATATATTTTAATTAAAAGGTCGCCCGTAACAGGCGACCTTTTTTGTTTAGCGGGATTATCTTTTCCGGGCTTGTTCTGCAATCGATAAATTAATAAGCGATATAAACCATTTATTATCTACTAAACCTGTTTAGCATTGCCTTTTATATTATATATTTGGTTTAAAATACTATACCCTTGAAGAAAAGATTATCTATAGTTGACATTGCCAATAGCCTTAATATATCTAAAACTACGGTGTCTTTTATCCTGAATGGCCGTGCACAGGAAAAGCGCATTAGCGATGAACTTGTAAAACGTGTACTGCAATATGTTAAAGAGGTTGGTTATAAACCCAATTCGTTAGCTAAAAGCCTACGTACAGGCAAATCAAATATTATTGGCTTATTGGTACAAGATATTTCCAACCATTTTTTTGCTACTATAGCGCGCCGTATTGAAGATCTGGCCTACCAAAGTGGTTATAAGATCATCTATAGCAGTACTGATAACGATACTCAAAAAACCCAGGAACTGATAGCTATGTTTCGCGACAGGCATGTTGACGGCTATATTATTACCCCACCCGATAATATTGAAGAAGATATCAGCGACCTGATCAAGGACGGTTTTCCGGTAGTGCTTTTTGATCGCTACCTTCCCAAAGTGGCTACAGATTATGTAGTGGTTGATAATTTGTTCAGCACGTTTAACGCTACACAATACCTTATTGATAAGGGGCATAAAAATATTGCTTTTATTACCTACAGCTCTATCCAAACCCAAATGATAGAAAGGTTGGAGGGTTATGAAAAAGCCATGCGCCAAAGCAAGCTTAAACCCAATATTACCGAGGTAGATTTTCATACAAGCGATCAGGCTCTTCTGAAATTGATGACAGATTTCCTGGAAAGCAATAAGGATGTCGACGCTATCTTGTTTGCCAATAACCATTTGGGTAAATGTGGTTTGAAGGCCATCCGCAAGGCAGGCAAAAGCATACCGGGAGATATTGCTTTAATAGCGTTTGATGATTATGAACTTTTTGAGCTGTACACACCGGCAGTAACCGCTATAGCCCAGCCAATTGATGAAATTGCGGATAACGTGATCAAACTGCTGATGGAAAGGCTTAATGCTGCAACTCCCGAAGAGAAAAATCAGCATATAACACTGGCTACCGAATTAATTATCAGGGATTCATCAAACTAAAATAACTATTTTGCATCACCAATAAACCAGGACCTTGCGTGATGAAAAGAGCCTTTACATTCTTATTATTTGTAGCATTTGTTGCCAATGCCTTTGCACAAAGCATCGTTTTAAAAACTGCCGACCCGGTTTCGGCAAAGTTTTCGCCGGATAGGTTAAAACGGATAGATGCCATGATCGAGCAAAATATCGACTCTGGATATGTAAAAGGTGTGGTTGGCTTCATAGCCCGAGATGGGAAAATAATTTATAATAAATCATTTGGCCTGGCCGACGAAGAACAAAAGCGTCTGATGAACACCGATGCTATCTTCCGCATAGCATCTCAAACCAAAGCCATTACCAGTGTTGCGGTGATGATGCTTTTTGAAGAAGGGAAGTTTTTACTGGATGACCCGATCTCCAAATATCTGCCTACGTTCGCACACCCTACTGTGGTAGATCAGTTTAACGATAAGGATAGCACATATACTACCGTCCCAGCAAAACGGGAAATAACTATCCGCGATCTGTTAACCCATACTTCCGGCATCGAGTATGCGCAGATCGGTTCGCCGAAAATGAAGGCTATCTACGCTAAGGCAGGCATTCCGGCAGGGTTTGTTGCCGATAAGATCTTATTGGCAGATGCTATAAATAAACTTGGTAAACTGCCCCTGTTACACCAACCCGGCGAACGATGGACATATGGGATGAATATTGATGTACTGGGCTATCTTGTAGAAAAGGTATCAGGTAAAAGTCTCGATCAATTTTTCAAAGAGCGGATCTTTACTCCGCTGGGTATGAATGATACTTATTTTTATATCCCGGCGGCAAAGCAAAACCGCCTGGTTGCCGCTTATACTTTTGATAAAGATGGGCATATCACCAATTGGAGCAAATCGACTTTTCCATCGTTTGATGTAAATTACCCAAAGGCTAATGGCACTTATTATGCAGGAGGAGCAGGTTTAAGTTCAACCATAAAAGATTACGCAACGTTTTTGCAAATGATGCTTAACGGCGGTGTTTATAACGGACAACGTTTACTGGCCCGGCACACTGTCGATTTGATGACCACCAACCAAATAGGCGACCTGTATATCAATCTCGATAAAGATAAATTTGGTTTGGGCTTTGGTTTAACCTCACAGAGCAGCTCAACCAAACTGGGTATCAGTGAGGGTTCGTTTGCCTGGGGAGGCTTTTACGGAACGCTTTACTGGGTCGATCCTAAAGAACACCTGGTTTGCCTGTTGTTTGTACAAAACTGGCCTTTTCCGCATAACCAGATCCAGGATAAATTCAGGGCTATGGTGTACCAGGCCCTGAACGATTGATTATTTC
>NZ_DASVOB010000872.1:0-3359 GCF_036383575.1 Mucilaginibacter sp. | reverse complement strand
CATCCTGAATAGCTTTATCACGGATCGACTTTTCCTCATCGTTTGATTTCGGAAGAGTAAACGCCTCCATGATCTGGTTAAAGGCCGTGGTATCCTGGTCGACTAAAGTCAATAATTCATTTTTAAATTGCTGACCTTTTTGCCCCCAGTCGCTAAACTCCTGCCAGCGGCTGTCCCACCCTTTTTTGTGCGAACTCAGGTTAGCCACCATGGTAGCCAGCGAAGCACCTAATGCACCAACAGCCGCCGAAATAGAACCGCCACCCGGCGCGGGGCTTTCGCTGGCGGTTTCATCAGCCAGATCAGTAAGGCTCATATTGATGAGTTTACTGTCGGTTTTATCTTTCAGCAAATATTCAATGATCCGTTCTTCGGGTTTAAACGGCGAAAGCTCATCCAGCCCCATCGATTTAATGGCGATCCTGATCAGTTCCTTTTCGCTTACCCCAACCGAGCGTTGCTGTTTCTCCAAGAAATACCTGCCCGCGTCAAGCATCGCTTTCAATGGAATCAGTCCAACCAGCTCACTGCCTGTTACCCTGATGCCGCGTTCAGCAGCTTTATCACACACTTCATCAAATGCCTTGTGAACAGGGGTAATGTTGATATTAGTTAAATTCATCGAGATCTGGGCAACGCCATATTCCTCAATAAACCAGCCTATGGCTTTTACCGCCTTTAATGAACCGGGAATAGTTTTGGCTTTACCGTTTTCATCATATATTATTTTACCGTTAATCGGATCGCCCTCACGCAGGGTGCGACCAGCCTCGCGCACATCAAAAGCAATAGAATTTGCCCTCCGGACAGAAGTAGTATTCAGGTTAACATTATAAGCCACCAGAAAATCACGGGCACCAATCACGGTAGCCCCGCGCTTAACATCATTCTCTGCCGGACCGAAATCGGGTGCCCATTCCGGTTGCTTGATCTTTTTAAAGAAACCTTCATACTCACCAGCACGGATCACCGAAAGATTGCTCCGGCTCTTATTGGGTTGCGCCGCCTCGTACAAATAAACCGGGATCTGCAATTCCTCTCCCACCCTTTTTGCAAGCTGTCGGGCATATTCAGCAGTTTCCTCCATCGTAATGTTACTGATCGGTATCAGCGGACAAACATCTGTTGCACCCATCCTTGGATGTTCGCCTTTTTGTTTGCTCATATCAATCAGCTCACCGGCTTTTTTGATAGCCAGGAATGCAGCTTCAATTACTTTTTCGGGTTCACCAACAAAAGTCACTACAGTACGGTTAGTTGCCTTGCCGGGATCAACATTCAATAGTCTTACTCCCTCAACAGACTCAACTGCGTCTGTTATCTGTTTGATGATATCAAGGTTTACACCTTCACTAAAATTGGGTACGCATTCTATTAATTTCATTGGAGAGATTGGAGGTTAGAGATCAGAGGTTAGTGTTAGTTTGTTTATAGATAAAATCATTCATATCAATGCTCCGCGGTCCACACGCGGTTAGGCTTCAGTTTTCCTTGCTGATATAATATCTCACGATAATCATCACATGGATAAGCCTGCATATCGGCAAGCTTTCCTTTGGTTAAGATGCCGCGGTCGTTTAGTTTTAAAGCCTGTGCTGCGCGATGGGTTAAACCGGCAAAAACTTCGGCAGTGCTTAACTTCTCAGCCGCAGCCATTACCGATGCCTGCATCAGCAGATCGCCCATCGGGGCCGATCCGGGGTTCCAGTCGCTGGCAATGGCGAGGCATGCCCCGGCGTCAAGCAGTTTTCGTGCAGGGGCATAGCCCATTCCCAAACCCAGCGAAGCACCAGGTAAAGTTACAGCAACAGTATCTGAATTGGCCAATAATTTTATCTCATAATCGCCGCTGGCCTCCAAATGATCGGCCGAAGCAGCTCTGGCTTTAACAGCTACCTCGCTGCCACCTGTTGTAAACTGATCGGCATGAACGGTAGCCTCAAATCCCATCTGCTTGGCCCTGCTTAAATAGAATAATGCATCACTGGCGTTGAAAGCGCTTTGTTCAATAAAAATATCCACCCTGCTGGCCAAATCCTGTTGCTTTATCTTCGGCAACAGATCATTTAACAAATATTTCAGGTATTCATTTCCTTCACCATCAAAATCTTTAGGTTTAATGTGCGCAGCGAGGCAGGTTGGCACAATATGAGCATGAGTTTTGTTAGCAGTCTGGTGAATGGCTTTTAGCTGTTTGAGTTCTTCAGTGGCCGACAATCCGTAACCGCTTTTTACCTCAATAGTCGTTACCCCTTCTGCTAAATGACGAGCTATTCGGTTTGTCAGTAAATCGCTTAGTTGGGTTTCAGTAGCTGCACGTGTTTGCGTAACAGAATCCCAGATACCGCCTCCTGATTCTGCAATCTCGAGATAGCTTTTACCGGCATTGCGCATGGCGTAATCCTTTGCCCTGCTACCGGCAAAACAAATATGCGTATGGCAATCCACAAAACCGGGCAGTAATACATGATCGCCGGTAATTTCTTCTATTTGTGCCGATGGATAATTTTTGCGGAGCTTTTCAAAATCATCAACAGCAAGTATCACTCCATCTTCAATTAACACACCGCCATTGGCAATGATGTGCAATTGCTCATCTTTCAGGGCACCTTTAAGCGATAAGCCTGTTAAAGACAGTATTTGTGTAAACGGACCTGTTAGTTTTTTCATTTTATTCTTCCGTCTGTCATTGCGAGGGACGAAGCAATCCCCGATCAGCAAAGCTGCCATACAAATCCCTCTGTACAGTTCGGGATTGCTTCGTCCCTCGCAATGACGCGTTTTTTATGCATTACGTCCCCTCAGGGTCCTCTGCGAGAGCCCCTGAGGGGAAGGTGACGTTATTACTTGCTTTACCACACCTTCAATCCAAACTTATCTGCCCATTCAGCAGCTTTATCATATCCGGCATCATTATGCCTGAAGATACCCATAGCCGGGTCGTTATGTAATACCCGTTTCAGGCAAGTTGCTGCACGATGGCTGCCGTCGGCCAGTACCACCATACCGGCGTGCTGGGAATACCCCATGCCTACCCCGCCGCCATGGTGGAACGAGATCCAGGTTGCTCCACCTGATGCATTGGCCATCAGGTTGAGTAGCGGCCAGTCGGATACCGCATCGGAGCCATCTAACATAGCCTCCGTTTCACGGTTGGGCGATGCTACCGAGCCACAGTCCAAATGGTCGCGACCGATCACTATGGGGCCTTTTACTTTGCCTGATGCTACCAGTTCATTAAATATCAGTCCGGCCTTTTCACGTTCGCCCATGCCCAGCCAGCAAATCCGGGCAGGTAATCCCTGGAATGCTATTTTTTCCCGTGCTTTTTTTAGCCAGGTAATTAACGGTTTATTTTC
>NZ_DASVOB010000871.1:0-8501 GCF_036383575.1 Mucilaginibacter sp. | reverse complement strand
GGCTACGATGATCCGGCTTTTTAGGCTGTCGGTTTTCAGGATGGCATCAAGGTTGGTATAGGTTACCTGCCCTTTGTAATAAAAATCAAAAGTGTTTGATAAAACAGTAGCACTTACTTTTTGCTGCGGATAGTTATCGTTAAGATATTCGGCAGCCGAAAGATCCCCGCGGTAATCAACAATAGTTGGATAGGCTACGCTCACCAGGTAAGCATTTACCAATATAGATACAGCACAGGTAAACAAAAATACGGGCTGGTAAACTTGTGTTTGCTTTTTATATATGTAGATGGTTAAGCCTGTAAACCCTGCGATCAATAACACAAACAGTGGCCAGCATTCGGGCGCAAAGATGAAGTTAAGTGCGATAACAGCCACGAGCAAAAGGCCTGCAATAATGTATTGCGTGATCTTAAAAAACTTAAATTCAGCTCCTGCCTTTAATGAGCTAATAAAAACCGCGGTTATAATAGCGAAAAACGGGAACAGGATATTGGTATAAAACGGCAGCTGAAATTTAGAAAGCGAAAAGATCAGCAGCAGCAATACCCCGCCGGAAATACAAAGATATTCGGGCTGTGCTACACCCTTAACCATTTTCCTGATGGTGGAATAGAGTGAATAGAAAAGGATAATAGCCCAGGGCGCAAAGGCCCAAAGCAGGGTGTGCACAAAAAACAGCTTATCGCCGTGCGTGTTGGTGATATAGCCGTTATTGTTGAAACGCCCAAACTGGCTATCCCACAAAAACCAGTGGATCCCGGAAATTCCGGTGCGGCCAAAAACAACTTTTTCGGGGTGAAGATCAAACTGTGTGTATACCGAATAGATTTCGGGTAGAGTAAACACCACAACCAATATAAACGCAAGCAGCCATTTCCAGTGGAAAACGCCTTTAATATTCCCCTTAAATAAATAATCGCCAATAATTGACGCCCCAATCGGGATAAGCAGGTAGATGCCTTTGGTCATTACAGCACAGGCCGTAAATATTGATGCCAGCAGTACATCGACCATGCTGAACCGTTCTTTTACTTTGTAAAAATGATAAACAGCGCCCATGAGCAGGCCCATAATATAAGGTTCGGCACGTACATCGGTATTTGACATTACGCTGTGTTGCGCTGTAAGCAATATCAGAATAGCGATAATGGCTGTTTCATCGCCATAAAACTTTTTGGCAAGCTTATAAGTGTAAACTACCGCCATGAAAAAGAATAACAAGGCAGGTAGCTTATAGGCAATGGTATTTACTCCGAAAACTTTAAAGCTGATGGCGATGGCCCAGAAAGGAAAATGAGGTTTATCGAGCCAGTCGGCACCGTGATACATCAGATCGGTAAAATTATTACTGTGCGCCATGCTCCGGGCCAGGGCCGAATACAGGGCCGGATCATCAGTAAAAAATTTGATGCCGATGCCTGCCACGTTGAGCACGATAACCAATAGCAGCACTATGAAATAAGGCCGTTTTTGTGATGAAAAAATTGAAGCTGCTGAACTATCCACTAAAAATATTTATCCTCAAAAATAGCTGAATTTTAATTATTCCACGGCAGGTATTTGGGCTGATCATGATTGATGAGTTTGGGTTGTTCTGAATTTAGCGCTTGCCCATTTAAAACCCGTTCATATAGCTCCAGATAAGTAGCAGCCATTTTGCCGATGTTAAAATTATCGGCCGCATACTGATGACAGTATTGCTTGTTAAAGCTGTCAATATTTTTAAGTCCGGCGGCTAATTCAGATTTACTTGCCGAAAGCAAACCAATCTCTGCTGGTACCAGTTCGGGCAGCGAGCCGTAAGGAGTACCGAAAACCGGGCATCCAAAATAAAGGCTTTCAATAATGGCTATCCCGAACGGTTCATGCCACAGTACAGGGAAAAGCAAGGCCTTCGAACTGTTCATCACTACCGATTTTGCTTCATCCCCCACCATACCCTTAAAACGCACATTTAAATTGGGCGTAAAACGCAAACCCATTTTTAAGTTAAGCCGGGTACCGCCAAGTACTACCAATTTATTACCGCTCATGGTAGCTACATCAATAGCGCCTTTTACATTTTTAATCCGCCAGGCTGCTTTAGCAAGGAAGTGGGTATGCGTTCGTTTATTATTGAGATCTGGCTTTTGATAATCGGCTGTATCAATTGCATTATGTACAAACACTGTTGAGCCATGCCTGTCCGCGTGATTGGCCGATACAAATACCGAATTAAGATCCAATTGCGCCCCACCCGGGTTATTATGAACCGTAACTATATAAGGCTTTTTAGTAAAACCACTCACCTGGAATTGGAAATGTACTACATCAATATTATCGGGTACCTGCTGATCCAAATCTTTAGTTGGATCATAAGTCAACACCTTTCCGAACGGACAGCTTGATCCCTCACCTACCAGATAAGTGATTTTGTGACCAAGCCGGTTTAACTCGCGGCCAAGCCACCAGATAATGCGCTCGGTGCCGCCGTATTTAGTTGCCGGGATCGGGGTGTTGTTGACGATGAGGATGTTCATAGATATTGGGCAAAGGTAATAATCTACCTATTCTATTTTACAGTTTAATAAATTGCATTAATAGTTTTAAGAGATTAGTACATTCACTCTAAAATCCATTCCTGTCACAATGAAACTTAAGTTAACCTTTTTACTGATGGCTGTTGTCTGCTTTGCCCGGCCAGTTTCCGCCCAGAACCACATGGCCGATTTTAAGGCCCTTGTAGCCAAAGATGATACGGCCGCTGCATTTAAACTATTGCAAGGCTGGCAAAAAACCGGCACAAACGATCCCGACTTTTACATAGCCAGCTATAACTATTACGCAAAAAAGGGGTTAACAGAAATTCTGAGTCTTCAAAAAGATCAGCCCGCAGGTCAAAGTTTACAGCTGACCGATAGCACAGGCAAGGTTGCCGGTTATCTTGGCGGTGGTCAAACTTCCTATAATTTAACTTATTTGAATAAGGGATTTGAATATATTGATGCCGGCATAGCCAAATTTCCGGCACGACTGGACATGCGTTTCGGCAAAGTTTACCTGCTCGGCAGAATAGAAAACTATAAAGCGTTTGCCGAAGAAATTATCAAGGCCGTTAACTACGGACAAACTATTGGTTTCAAATGGATCTGGAGCGAGGGCAAACCGGTAGAAGATCCTGAAAATTATATGCTCAGCAATATCCAGACTTATGTTATACAATTATATAACGCCGGGAATCAAAACATGGACTCCATCCGTGATATTTCCCTTGCCATATTAAAATACAAACCTGATAATGTTGTCAGCCTCTCCGATTTATCCATTAGCTATCTTGCAAAAAAGGACTATGCTCATGCATTGGAAGCATTGTTGAAAGCCGAAAAACTGGCTTCTCACGACTATATAGTTTTAAATAACATTGCCTATTGTTACCAGTTACAGGGGAACAAGCCTGATGCCCTCAAATATTATCAGATGGTAAAACAATACGGCGACAGTGAAGCAAAAGTACAGGCAGATAAAAAAATAGCCGAGCTCAATAAGCAATAGTCAGTACCCTTCTCAATGCCTGTAACTCAAAACCTTTTGCCTCATACCTGGAAATAGCCCGCTTGTATTTTTAAGATCCTTTATTACTATATTACAACCTTAACCTTATCATCCCATGATTAGCAACTTCAATACACGGTTTAAACTTTTTGTTAGTGAATATGCAGGGGTTTTATTAGGCGCAGCTTACGGATTGGGGTTAAGGCTGGCATTTAACCTTCCCGGAAGTAATTTTAGTTTTACCGATCTCTTTTCAATAACATTTGTGTGGATAGTTCCTTTCGTGATAGGAATGGTTCCAATGTTTTTTGCATCCCAGAGCCAGTTGAGTAAGTCTGGTTATAGAATATTTACGCCCTGTTTAACGGTTCTTTTATTCTTTCTATTTTGTTTCACCTCCAGGGCTGAGGATTTTATATGCATATTGATCATATCGGCCCCTTTTCTATTAGCTGCTATGATTGGCGGTAGTATTATTGGCATCTTGCTACTAAAATATCGGCAAAATAAAAACACATTATATTCTGTTCTCCTCATTCCATTTATTTGCGGAATGATGGAGGAGCAATTCAAAATGCCCACAGGCATCTACCATGTTAATACGGTGACCATTATTAACGCTACTCCGCAAAATATATGGCAGCACGTGGTTCGGGTTGACCAGATCAACATCACTGAATATCACAAAGGCTTCTTTAATTATGCAGGCATCCCCCAGCCGTTATATGCTGAACTTAATAAAGACACCATCGGTGCCACAAGGATCGGACATTTTGAAGGAGGACTAAAGTTTATAGAAACAGTTAATCACTGGGAACGGAATAAAAAAGTTTCATTTGATATAGCTGTATTGCCATCAACTATCAGGAACACAGTATTCGACAAGCATATTTTGATGGGCAATCATTTCAAGTTTATTGATGCATCTTACACATTGAAAAAGATCAACAATAACCAAACAGAGCTCTGCCTGTCATCATCATACAGGCTGGATACCCGGATCAATCAATATGCTACACTTTGGGGGAATGCCTTATTATCTGATTTTCAAGAGCGGCTACTGATGGTTATCAAGTTAAGATGTGAACAAAAGGCTGACAATTAGGCCCCTCATTTCTTAAACCACTTCCTGCTCGCCACCAATAAGCCAAACTCTTCTGAGGGATATTTATCCGTTGATTTATGGTGGATCTTGTGCGCCCGGCGAATCCCGGCCAGGTAACGGTTATCACTTTTAAAAGCTTTAAAGCGGTTATGGATAAACCAATCGTGAAAAATGAAATAGACGATCCCGTAAATGCTTATCCCTGTACCTATCCAAAAGTGGTAGTCCAAACTCAAATGACCAACCCACATCAGCCATAAAGCAAAAGTCGCGAAGCCTATACTAAACAGGTCGTTCAATTCAAACCAGCCGTGCCTTTGCTGGTGATGGGTTTTGTGGATAAACCACAACGGCCCGTGGAAAAGGTATTTATGCATAGCCCAGGAGATGAGTTCCATGAACGCAATCGTCGATAGCACAATAACTATATATGCTAATATTTTCATATCATTTAGCGGCAATGTTCTGCACTATCAGGTTTTCCATTTTTAGGTTATTTTCATCTTCATGATCACCATATCCGGTCTTCTTGAAAATCAGCTTTCCTTTCTTATTGAAGATAATAACTGTTGGATATCCCCTAAAACCAAACTGCCTGTCAGGGCATTTGGTTTTATCATCAGGCGTGTATTTCGTTAATACTTTGCCGGTATAGATTTTCTCATTGCAACCGGGTATAAAGTAAACAGGTAGCTTAAAATCCTGCCGCTTACTAAAATCCTTATACATTCTAACAAAATTAGCTATCGATTTATCTTGTGAAATAAACCGCTTAACTATGCCGCTATCGGTTTGGCATAGTGTTATGAAGCAAAAGTTCTTATTGTCCTTGTACTTAGCGTAAAGTTTATGCAGCATACCCATTTCACGAAAACAAGGTGGACAGGGTACAAACCAACAATCAATGAACAACACTTTATTTTGGCCTAATTGCTTCAGCGTGGTATGTTTTCCGTTGATATCGTAAACTTCAATATCAGGTACCGATTTAATTTGTTTGGTTTGCGCATTAACCGTAAAGCCGAGCAAAATTAAAAATGCGGATAAGGAGTAGGTTATCACTTTCATAACAGAAGTATTTACCACTAACTTAAAACTAAAAAAGCGGCTATCAAATGATAACCGCTTTTAAATATTTCAAATTAAAAATTCGAAATCGAAAATCCCAATTCCGAAATTAAATATGTATCGCCCTGTTTTCGGTAGCTGCTAAACATGCTTCGCGCATGGCTTCAGTATACGTTGGGTGGGCGTGGCTCATGCGCGAAATATCTTCGGCACTTGCGCGGTACTCCATGGCAACAACAGCTTCGGCTATCATATCGGCAGCACGCGGACCAATCATGTGTACGCCTAAAATTTCGTCGGTAGTAGCATCAGCTAATACTTTTACGAAACCATCAAGGTCACCGCTGGCACGGGCACGACCACTTGCTTTGAATGGGAACGAACCTGTTTTGTATTTAACACCCGCTGCTTTCAATTGCTCTTCTGTTTGACCAACAGCGGCAACCTCAGGCCAGGTATAAACTACGCCCGGGATCAGGTTGTAGTCAATATGCGGTTTTTGGCCTGCAATAATTTCGGCAACCAGCGTACCCTCGTCTTCGGCTTTGTGGGCAAGCATAGCGCCTTTGATCACGTCGCCAATAGCATAAACACCTTTAACCTTAGTTTCAAGATGCTCGTCAACGGTGATTTTACGCCCACGTTCTTCAACGGTGATGCCTATGTTTTCCAAACCTAAACCATCGGTATAAGCAATACGGCCAACAGCTACCAGGCAGTAATCGCCTTTCAATTCTTTCTTTTCACCTTTAGGGGTATCAAAGCTAACGGTTACTTCCTTACCTTTTACAGCAGCTCCGGTAACTTTGTGGCCCAGGTAAAATTCCATACCCAGTTTGGTCAACACTTTCTGTAATTCGCGACCTAAGCCTTTATCCATAGTTGGGATAATGCCGTCCATAAATTCAATTACAGATACTTTAGCACCCAAACGGGCATAAACCGAACCCAGCTCCAAACCGATAACGCCACCACCAATCAATACCAGGTGTTTAGGCACTTCGCTCAGGGTTAAAGCCTCGGTTGAAGTGATAATGCGTTTTTTATCGATTGGCAAAAATGGCAGTGCCGAAGGTTTTGAACCTGTAGCAATGATCACATTTTTACCGCTGATCTCAGTAACAGTACCATCGCTCTTTTTAACAGTGATGGTATTTTTATCTTTAAATGATCCTACACCAAAATGGGTATCGATCTTGTTTTTCTTCATCAGGTAACTGATACCGCTGGTGTTGGCATCAACAACTTCCTGTTTGCGTTTGATCATCTGCCCAAAATCTATCGAAAGATCTTTCAGGTTAATGCCATGTGTTTTAAAAGCATGAGCGGCATTGTGGTAATGTTCAGACGAATCAAGCAGCGCCTTTGATGGGATACAGCCTACGTTAAGGCAGGTACCACCAAGGGTGTTATACTTTTCAACAATTGCGGTTTTTAAACCCAGCTGGGCACAGCGGATAGCGGCTACATAACCACCGGGGCCCGAACCTATAACTATAACATCATATTGCATAGTAGTGTGTATTTTATGGTGGGCAAAGTTAAGCGTAATTAGGTAATAATATATAGCTTATGAGTCAAAATAAAAGGATATCATCACTACCTTACCCGATAAGCCTTACAAAGCATAATATTGTAATTACCAGGCCCCCAACCCCAAGCAGTTTCATATAATATTTATCAATGTCAGTGCCGCCCTTATGCTCTATCTTACTTACATAACGGTACATGTGACCTTTAGCAACTGTAAAAGGAATAAATTCTCTATCATAGGTTCGCCAAAAAATCAATCTTATCACATGGTACAGCACAAAGAGAAGAAAAGGTTCAAATGCTTCGGACACCATATTTAGCATAAACAGCAAACTAAAAACCAACCATATAATGGAAAAATAAATGCTCCTGAACCGCAAGCCAAACGGAGTAGTAAGGATTATGAATGCAAAAAATGCAGATGTAACCAGCACCACTAAAAAAGACATCTTATCTTTTAAAAAATTAAAATATAATGAGAAAGAAACCAAAACCAAGTATACAAATAACCACAAAATATCGGTAGCACTTAAACGCCTGATCTCAAGATGGGCTTTAGTAAACTTGCGCATGGTCTTAGGATTTAAAGACGCAATATATAATATAATTAAAGGGCGTCAAAAGGTAGTCGCTACCATCCCTACCACATTTCTGTATAGACAGTTTAATCGTTTCCTGTTCCGTGCCTTTCCTGCTTCCCTTCCATATTCAATTTTATCCCAAACTAACAGCAATTTAACCTATTTGTAACAGAACCGTTGATAAATCGGTTTATCCTGAACTGTTTATTAAATTAGCCCAATTAACCCGACTGATCTCATGAAGAAAATCAACCTTTTTTTCGCGCTGGTATTGCTATGCACCGGCGTTAATGCTCAAAGCACTTATGTAAAGGAGCATTTCACCAAAAAAGATGTGTACATCACCATGCGCGATGGTGTAAAACTGTTTACATCCATTTATACCCCGAAAGACGCTTCATCACAAAACAAGTATCCGATGATGATGCAGCGTACCTGCTACAGCATTGCCCCATACGGCGAGGATAAATACCCGGCAAGACTCGGCCCATCTGAAATTATGATGAAAGAGGGCTATATCTTTATTTACCAGGACGTACGCGGCCGCTACAAAAGCGAAGGCACCTGGACCAACATGACCCCGGTTATCGACAACAAGAAAAGTAAAAAAGATGTCGACGAAGGTTCTGATACGTATGACACCATCGACTGGCTGGTTAAAAACGTACCGAACAACAACG
>NZ_DASVOB010000870.1:0-2486 GCF_036383575.1 Mucilaginibacter sp. | reverse complement strand
TCTGGTAGCATCTGCCGAAAACATCATTGTGGCCATGCAACAGGTAAATACAGCAGGCGAATCAAAGCTCCTTCCCCAATGCACCCTACCCTTAACCGGAGTGCATTGTGTTAAGAAAATAGTTACCGAGCTGGGTGTATTTGACGTTTTGCCCGAAGGTGGTTTCAGGCTTATTGAAAGGGCTCCGGGAGTAAGTGTTGAAGAAATTAAACAGGCTACGGCAGGGAAGCTTATTATTGAAGGCGACGTGCTGGAAATAATTCTGTAGTCACGTCATTGAGTAACCATCAAGGAAATCCTGAAAAACACCGCGATGACGTATAAAATATATCTTAGCGATGGTGCGCCGGGCGCGTTAGCGATAGCAGCGGATACCGGCCAATGTCATTAAGTTAAGGGTTATATTGCTCTTTTGTAATTAGTTAAGGTTTTGTATTTACCAGACCTACGTTTGAGTTTTTTCACTCTTGGTAGTTTTCTGTTTGGCCTTATTGGTTCAATATATTGAGCAAAGAGGTTTTGTAATTGTATTAGTATTTTTTCAGGGTCTTTAAAAAGTAAAAGGCCGATGACTCTGTTCTTCATAATGCCAATGGCGGTATTTTTATTTATTTGATAGTCGTATTTGCGCTTGGAAACTTCATGATCGATTTTCTCCTGGGCTGGTTTGCTAATGATTTCCTGTAAGTTGGATAAGAAAACTGTTGCATGGAAATCCTGTAGAATTGTTTCAACTTTTTGTCCGCTGAAGGATTCTAATTGCAACTGGTTCTTGAAGGAGCTGAACCTTGTTTCGATTCCCCAGCGCATAAAATAAAGTGCTTTAAATTCTTTATAAGGATATTGTTGTTGGTCAAATAGATTGGTAGCCAGCACTTCAATCGTCCCATCATCTAAAACAATGCGGATCAAGCGTATATTAATAGTTTCCTTTACTTTTACAATAAAACCCTGCTCTCTAAGCTCCCTCCGAATGGGTTTACTTGCTTTAATCGTGCTGATCGCATCATTTACCCCGCTTTTTACAAATGCCGTTACTTCAGTACTGAACCCTACAGGGCAGCGCATTAAGAAGGGCTGTGGTGTTTCTTTGTTTTGATGATGAAACATGCTGATAAAGCCAGGATATGCACGATCGTAAATCAATAACATATCCGGCCCATAAGAAGGTATCCAGCTCAGAGCAATCTTTTGCTCAGAACAGCTGATAGGGTACATTCCCGCCTTTATAGTGATTTTATTCAAAACATCAAAGGCACACAGAACGCGGCCTAAAGTTACTGTACCCCGCTGATTTCCATGCGTTCCAAAATGTTCTGTTACTTCCTTCCTGTCGATCAGGTACGCTGTAGAACCATCTACCGCAATCACCCTAAACCCATTCCATCGTTTAATGTCAGCTTTATAATGAGTATAGAAACTATCGACTAACGTACTGTTTAAACAGCTGAAAAAGAAACTACTAATCTTTGAGCGCTGTTGACTGAAAGCGGACTTGGTGGCTTTCAGTTCCTGAAAATCCATATGATCGAAGAATGCCGATAACTCTATATCATAACTTCTTTTAAAAAAATTAAGCAGCATACATACTACCAATTCAAAATGAAGCTTACGCCTTCTGCTAAAGGCATTGCAAGAGTTGGTGAATAGCTGTCTTAACTCGCTATTTTGAGATGAAAGGGCAATAAAATTCCGTAAATCTGAAATGATCTTTAAGTTTGCTGACATACCACAGTTTTTTGATTCGTAACCATAAAGAACCGGATAAAATCCGGTTCTGAACTGTGGTGTTTCCTTAACTTAATGACATTGGCCGGTATCCGCTACTATCACTAACGCGGCCCTTCGCGCATCATCTCTAAAATATATTTCGTACTTCATCATGGTTCTTTCCGGAAATTTCCCCGATCGTTATTCGGAAAGGTGGTAAGTATCATTGTTTAATAGCCGGCAAATTCTTCACGGCCTCTAACAATGTGGCTTCTGTAGCTGCGTTAACGTTTACCAGGTAAAACGGCTTGGCTCCTTTTGCTGCTGCCCATCGCCATTCAAACTCATTGATTGATTTCATGTTACCATTATCAAACCACCAGGCAGCGTAAATCTTATCCTTTGCCTTGGTAAGCACTCCTAAATAAACCTGCCGACCGGCAATTACTTCCTTTTTTATCGTACTGAAAACATAACCGCTTCCCTGCCAGCAAATCATCGGGTCGTGCTCAGGGCAATAAAATGGAGAGGGTTTCACATAAACCAGCGCACCGGTATTTTCAAATTTAATTACCCCGCTTTCTAATACCGATTTTTTATAACCGGGTAAGGATACGTTACTTACGCTTTTGTCCTCCAGGTCATCTATCGATTTGATGTTTATAGTTATTACAACTAACGCAACGGCCAATACAAGGTGTATCAGCGGAAAGCGCAGTTCATCCGGCGCCAGCCTAATGGTTTTATAAAACCGCGGATCGATGTATGGTTTTTCG
>NZ_DASVOB010000869.1:0-5322 GCF_036383575.1 Mucilaginibacter sp. | reverse complement strand
CAGCTTTCCATTCGTAAAACACAGGTTGAACAGGCACTTTTTAAATTGAGCAAAGTGAGCGGTACAACGGTTAAGTATGATCATAGTATCTAACAGTTGAACTCCTTTACTTTACCAATCAGGGCACTGTTTTTGTGCCGATTTAATTCCTTAATTGTGGTGTAATTGTTTTAATTTAGTCGGGTATGCAATCTTTTGATTTAGATAAAACCGACCTGCTCCGCATTAAAACAGCGCTCGAAGCCGATGATGCTGAGTTAGAGAATGTTCTGAAGGAATACCACGCTTCGGAGATTGCTATACTATTTGAAAAACTTCAGCAGGAAGAAAAAGAAAGGATCATTAATATCCTCCCGGCCGACGTTGCTTCGGAAGTTTTATCCGAAATGGATGAAGAGCATGGCCCCGCCGAATTGCTTGTAAATCTTGATCCCGAGAAACGTACCGAGATAGTTGAAGAGCTTGACTACGATGACGCTACTGACATCATATCCCAGCTTGATGAGGAGGATCAGCAGGAGATCTTAGAGGATCTTGACCATGAAGATGCCAGCAGCATCCGCGCGCTGATGACCTATGC
The DNA here is from genome assembly GCF_036383575.1 of Mucilaginibacter sp. GTDB lineage: Bacteria > Bacteroidota > Bacteroidia > Sphingobacteriales > Sphingobacteriaceae > Mucilaginibacter. Next base: position 4,742 of record NZ_DASVOB010000869.1, on the reverse strand, counting down.
CGAGGATACCGCCGGTGGTTTGATGAACTCGGAGATCATCAAGGTGAACATCAACATGGATAAAAAAGATGCATTGGATGAGATCATCCGGCAATCCGAAGAGATGGAAGAGTTTTATACCATTTGTGTGGTTGATAATGACGACATCCTGAAAGGTATCCTCTCCATTAAAACAGTTATCAAAGCCCGCGCCGATGCCCGCATCAGCGATCTTGTTACTACTGACTTTGTTTATGTAAAAGCCGACCTTGACCAGGAAGAAGTAGCCCGCCTGATCAAACAATATAACCTTACCAGTATCCCGGTTGTTGATGACCATATGAAACTGCTTGGCCGGGTTACGGTAGATGATATCATCGATGTAATGGAGGAGGAGAACACCGAGGACATCCTGAAAATTTCCGGTGTGTCTGAAGATGAGGAACTGAGCGGTAATTGGGTGGAGGCTGTAAAAAGCCGTTTGCCATGGCTGGTGATCAACCTGGGTACCGCATTCCTTGCAGCGTCCATCATACGTACTTTTGATGATACTGTTGCCAAGCTTTCCATTATCTCGGCCTATATGACCATTATAGCGGGCATGGGCGGTAACGCTGCTACACAGGCATTGGCGGTAACTGTAAGGCGTATCTCTTTGAGCGATCTTTCCGATAAGCAAGCTTACAATACTGTATTAAAAGAGTTTTTGGTAGGCCTGATAAATGGTGCCGCTAACGGGCTCATCGTTTTTATAGTAGCATTCTTTTACGATGCCAATCCGCTGCTTGGTTTGGTGCTGTTTTTGGCGATGACAGGCAACCTCATTATAGCAGGCTTAACAGGCGCTTCTATTCCGCTGATATTAAAAAGGGTAGGGATCGACCCTGCGGTAGCTTCATCCATTATCATTACCACTTTTACCGACTGCATTGGCTTTTTATTGCCGCTTTGGTTGGCTACAAAGCTTTTATTGAAATGACAATTCCCGTAGGCCGTGTCCTCACGGTCAACCTTGCATATGGTGGTTTGTGAGGTCACAAACCGCGGGATTGGGAGTTGACTAATTAGCCTTATGCCACCCAAACATCATTTTATTTTACGCATTTTTGCTTTTAGCGTTTTATTATAAATTTGAACCATCAAAAACTGAGAGAGAATGACTGAAGTTAGACACAACTGGACGAAAGAAGAAATAGCTGAAATATACCATACGCCACTGCTTGACCTGATATACAAAGCAGCTACTATACACCGTGAAAATAAGGACTATGCAGAGGTGCAGATCAGTTCATTGATCTCGATAAAAACCGGCGGATGTTCTGAAGATTGTGCTTACTGCCCACAGGCTGCCCGTTATAACACAGGTGTGAATGTGCACGCCATAATGCCGAAAGATGAAGTTATTGCTGCTGCCGAAAAAGCAAAAGCGGGTGGCGCATCACGTTTATGCATGGGTGCTGCCTGGCGCGAAGTACGCGATAACCGCGATTTCGACAAGGTGATTGATATGGTAAAGGCAGTAAACAGCCTTGATATGGAAGTTTGCTGTACCCTTGGCATGCTTACCGAAAGTCAGGCGCAACGTTTGGCTGATGCTGGTTTATATGCCTACAATCACAACCTGGATACATCTGAAGAAGATTACAAACGTATTATCACTACCCGTACTTATGATGAGCGCCTGAAAACGCTTGAACATGTGCGCAAAGCTAAGATCACCGTATGTAGTGGTGGTATCATTGGTTTAGGCGAGACTGTTGCGGATAGGGTGTCTATGCTGAAAACATTATCAAACCTACCCAAGCACCCCGAATCGGTTCCTATTAATGCATTGGTACCTGTGGAAGGAACCCCGCTTGCTGATCAGCCGCGTGTTTCTGTTTGGGATATGGTACGCATGATCGCCACTACGCGTATCATCATGCCTAAAACTGTGGTTCGTTTATCCGCAGGCCGTACGGAGATGAGTACAGTTGAACAGGCATTCTGCTTCATGGCAGGTGCTAACTCTATTTTTGCTGGTGAGAAGTTATTAACGACACCAAATCCATCATTTGATACCGATATGGCTATGTTTGAATTGCTTGGTTTATCGCCGCGTAAAGCGTTTAAAAATGGTCGTCCGAATGACGTTAAGAAAGAAGAAGTTGAAGTAGCAGGTTAAAACTACTTAATCAATAAAATGCAAAAGCGACTGTCTCTTTTCGGGGCAGTCGCTTTTGTTTACTTTGAAACAGGTTATTACCTTGGTCTGAAATTGCCGCCGAAATCACCAACTATTCCTTTCAATTCTCCTTTATTATCGGCTTTATCAAACCTATCGAAATAAACAAATTTTGTGTTTCCGATAGACTTAAGCTTACCGGAATTTTCGGGTAAATCAAAATGATCGTACCATGTTATGTACACGCCAGCAATGGATTTTACCTTGCCGATATTTTCAGGCGCGTCAAACCGGGTGTAATAGGTAAATAGTGTGTTACCTATTGATTTTACCTTGCCTATGTTTGAATAATCATCAAATTGATCATATAAAGTAACAGGCATGCCATCTACCGACTTTAATTTCCCAAATTGATCCTTCGCATCAAACCGGTCATACCATTTAATACTGATATTTCCCACGGTCTTTATTTTTCCCTGGTTATCCATATCAAAGCGGTCGTAATAAGTAAACCGGGTATCGCCAATGGATTTTATTTTGCCTCGATTATCCAAGTCAAACCTGTCATAATACTTAATAGGTGTATTGCCTATTGACTTTAGCTTGCCAATATTATCAAATCCATCATACCGTGTAAGGTATTCTAAATGCCCGTCGCCCATTGCTATTGGTATAGCGCCTTTAATTAACAGATAGAGTATAACCTCATCATTAGTTAGTTCCGTACTCTTTAAATGTTTAAATCTGGAAGAAATTTCTGTTGGAGGATGATCGCCCGGAATGCTCTGTGCTTTGCAGAATGTATTCAGGTTTAAAAACAACGCCAGTATCAGAAAAGGTTTAGATAGCATATTTTAAATTTGGTGGATATAATGATAACGGGTATCCGTTACTATTATATGATGCAAAACTGTGCTGATGGTTTAGTTTGAAAAGTGGGTAAATAAAAAAAGACGCATCAAAATGCGTCTTTAAAAATATCATGGGAGTTTCGATTAGTCCCTCATGTTGATGTACTGCAAAGGCTGGCCAAAATCATCGGCGCGACAAAGACTGATAACAGCCTGCAGGTCGTCAATCTTTTTGCCTTGCACACGTACCTGGTCGTCCATAATGGAAGCCTGTACCTTAAGGCCGCTATCCTTTATCTTTTTAACAATTTTTTTTGCAACTTCCTTGTCAACTCCTTCTTTGATCTTGATCTCTTTGCGGATCATGTTGCCTGAGGCATATTGTTCCTTGCCAAAATCAAGTGCTTTGGGGTCAAGGTGTTGTTTAACCATACGGCTTATAATGCTGTCTTGTATGGCTTTAAGGCGCATATCGTTCTCGGTAACAATGGTTACTTCGTTGGTCTTTTTATCCAAATCGATAGTGCTTTTTGAATCGTTAAAGTCGTAACGGTTCAGGATTTCCTTTTTTGCGGTATTTATCGCGTTATCAAGCGTTTGTCCGTCTATTTTACTAACTATATCAAATGTTGGCATACGTAGTATATTGGTGGTAAATGTTTTGCAAAACTAATGTATTGTTAACACACATCGCAATATTGCAACAATTTGTTTAATTTCTGCAATAAATAATGGTGAATAAAAACAGGTTAATTCCTCATGAGTTAATATTAAGTTAACAAATAAATAAGCAGATTTGTAACATCTGGCTGTAAAGCAAGAAATATTTATGGATAAACAGGTTCCCTTAATTAACAGAGAAATAAGTTGGTTATATTTTAACGACCGGGTTTTGCAGGAAGCTGCCGACCCTACAGTTCCCCTGATTGACAGGATTCGTTTTTTAGCCATATTTTCATCCAACCTGGACGAGTTTTACCGTGTAAGGGTTGCCACACTCACCCGCTTAGCAGCCCTTAACGAAAAATCGAAGGAGATACTTGGTTATAATCCTAAAAAGGTACTTAACCAGATCAAGAATATCGTAGTAAGGCAGGAACGTAAGTTCAATAATCTTTACGAAAACATCATTGTTAAGCAGCTGGCCGAAGAAAAGATCTTTATCCTGAATGATAAACAGCTTAACGTAACCCGGGGTACCTTCGTGAAAAACTATTTCAGGGAGAAGCTGCTGGCTACATTGGTGCCTATCATGCTTAATGATACCTTACCGCTGCCTGAACTTAGGGATAGGGCTGTTTATTTTTTTGTAAAGCTTACCACAAATAAAAAAACGAGGTTTGCGCTTATCGAGTTCCCGGATAACCTTTCGCGCTTCGTTAAACTGCCCGATACCAATAACCTGAAGTTCCTTATCCTGCTTGATGATATTATCAGGTATAGTTTAGAGGACATCTTTTTCATTTTTGAGCATGATAGTATCGAGGCATATTCCATTCAGCTTACCCGCGACGCGGAGCTTGACCTGGATAAGGAAGTGAGCGAAAAGTTCATCGATTCCCTGTCAAAGAGCCTGCTAAAACGTAAAAAAGGTAAGCCGATGCGTTTGCTTTATGATTCAGACATGCCTATGGACATGCTGAAATACCTGGTAGGCAAAATGGGCCTGCATGGTGAAAGTCTGATCCCCGGTAACAGGTACCATAATTTTAAGAATTTCATCTCCTTCCCCAATGTTGGCGGCCCGG
>NZ_DASVOB010000868.1:0-1734 GCF_036383575.1 Mucilaginibacter sp. | reverse complement strand
GTACGCCCCGAAGGAGGTGGCGGCGACTACGGAGGTAATAGTGGCGGATATGATCAATTGGGTTTTGGCACACTGACCTTCTCCCGTTAAACAACAAACAACTAAACAGGCTGCACTGGCTTTGTCAAATACCGACGGAGCCAGTGCTTTTCTATGGTAATAGATACGCGCAGTTTAAATCATAAACAACAAGCGCTGGCGATGGAAATTGTAGCTACGTTGCGGCCCAAACCTGCAAACTAAATAGCCGCCTCTTGATATTTCGAATTAAATTCTATCTTTGTATCCAATTCCTGATTTGTTAATCTTTTAAATATCAAGGAATCATGACAGAGCAAATCTACATATCGCCCCTTTCGCTCATTGCCTGATCAGGCAGGCAAACCCTGTATTTTATTAAATAATTAAACGGTTGCGTCAGTAACCTGTGCATTATTTTGCCTGCCCCCAAATTCACAGGATTTTTTGAGCGCTCTGACAAGGGTATATCCTTACTCAAGGACGAACTGAGATCAAAAATCAAATTCAAGAAAATTAAATGAAAGTGTGATGAACACACATGAATGGCCGCGCTGTATCAAACCGGCACGGCGCAAAAGGCGGCTCGTTAAAACCGGTCGGGATAAACAACTGATACAGCTGGACAAACGGCGCGATGAACTAAGGGAGCAAAGAAGGCTTTTGCCTATGGTTGCGCTTGAACACCCGTATCAACGTGGCTGGAAACGTTTTTTTGTGTTGCGGGATGACCATAAGCATAACCCGGGGAAGGACTTTTATGAAGCCTTGCTAATGAAAATTAACACGGTTGAATATCATCAGGACAAATCCTTCAAACGGAAAAAACGACGCAAACAACGTTATGTGTACCAGGCAAAACCGCAAATGCTGCGTGAGCTGTCGCAACATAGCTGGGATATCAACAGGATCAATTTAACCGAGCAGGAAAAGGTTTGCTTTACCCGTGTTGAAACTTTTGATGTTAAAACCTACCGTACCGAGGTAAAATACGTGTTTGCCGAGCCCTGGCGATATGTGCTAAAGGTAGCGCCGCATATGGTTACGCATATTAAAATGATCGATACGGATATTGAAACGGAGTTAGCGTGGATAGACGAACACATTGGTAACAACTACTTATGGCCGCGCATTAACCTGTTAACCCGTGGCCGGAGCTATCGCTGTAAAGATGAGTTTAACGACCGGCCAAAATACATTAACAAATTTAAAAACATACCCAGGTATGCCTGTAAAGAAGCCTACCTGGAATTAGAAACATAACCCACATGGGCAATTTAAGAACAAAAGATTTAAGTAAAATAGGTTATCATAATGATCAGCTGCGAAGCCTGGTTATTGGTATAATCTCTAAAAATTTTAAGCACCATAGTAAGCAGCAGCTACTGGACCTATTGGTGGATATTAAGAACGATCCGGAAGCATTTCTGGATGATGAGTTAACAAGCAAGATAGCCGAAAAGGTAATTGGCAAAACGGATGCACCATCCTTTAAAACGTTTGCACTGCGTGATGAACCGGTGTACTGCAAAACTTACGGTGGCAAGGGCATTGAGCAATCGGCCAAAAAACAAATGGAGTTGGCTAATATGCTGCCTGTAAGCGTTCAAGGTGCATTAATGCCTGACGCGCACATGGGTTTTGGTTTGCCTATTGGTGGCGTACTCGCTGCAAACAACGCGGTAATTCCCTATGCTGTAGGTATGGATATTGGCT
>NZ_DASVOB010000867.1:0-8115 GCF_036383575.1 Mucilaginibacter sp. | reverse complement strand
ATATCTGCACTGTTATAAATATTGGCCTGGTTTTTCCATGTAATGGTACGGTGCCCGCCCCGCGGCCCCTGATCGCTGCTGCTTTTAATGATATGACCGCTGTCAAAACTTTTCCAGAATCCGGCTGGTGTAAGCTTATTGCAGCTAATAAATACTACAGCAAGGATCAGCAGGAAAGGTTTTCTCATAAAATATTCAATGAAAAATGACAGATTAAAAACTCGATTTCTGGTCGAAGTTTAGCGATAGCGTAACTTCGTCCCAAAATATGTTAAGCTCAGCTTAACCGTGATAGCAGATGACGATTTGCATCCATTAGCTTACAACCTTAATACGGAAGCAGGATGCTTCCATGGTTTTAGAACGAAGTTACGCTATCGCTAAACTTCGACCAGTATTAGATTTTTTTGTCTGAACTCGAATTAAACGAATGAATAGAATTTTTCGAATATGATTTGCATTCTGCTCATTCCCTAATTCTATTCATTCGTTTAATTCGAGTTCAGACAACTGCCCACTGCAAACTAAAAACTGCCAACTGAACTTACGCCCAGGCATTCCTTAAAAACCGCAGCCAGTTGCCGTGCATCATATTTTGAATATCTTCATCAGTATAACCGCGTTTCTTTAACAGGTCAGGAACCTTTTGCAGATCGGCAATGGTTTCCAGGTCATAAGGACATTGTTCCCTGCCAAAAGCACCATCCAGATCGGTACCCATGCCTACGTGCAGCGCATTACCGGCTATCTGGCAAATATGATCGATATGGTCAACCATAACTTCCATATTGCAGTTCATACCTTTTGGAGTGGACACGCCCCTCACCCATCCGGGCACCATCATCCAGGCATCAAGGGCAGCACCTATTACCGCGCCGCGGTCGATAAGGGCTTTGATCATTTCATCACTGTACTGGCGGTTGTGATTTACCAGCGCGCGGCAGTTGTTATGGCTTGCCCAAACATGGCCGTTAAAATGATCAAGCGCCTCCCAAAAGCTGTCATCGCAAAGGTGTGTTGCATCTAATATAATATTCAGACGTTCCATCTCTTTCAGCAGTTCGTGACCTTTAGGCCCCATGTAACCGGTAGCATCAGTCCCTTGTGCATATCTTCCTGGACCATAGTGCGCCGGACCAACAGCCCTCAGACCATAATTATAAGCCCGCTCCAAATGCTGAACAGTCACTATTGAATCAGCTCCTTCCAAACTCAAAATGTAACCTATAGGCTTTTTTTCTGTTGGTGTGCCATCATTCCAAAGCTTCAAATGTTTTTCAAGCGATGCGAGGTCATTTACCTGCACCATTTCTCCGGCATCTTCCATGGCTTTGTACCAGGCTACTTGCCCCTGGGTTTGTGCCCAGGCTTGCTCTGGCGAATGCCAGCCAGGTAAAGGATTATCCGGAGCTACATAACGCCCTATCTGGGTGGCTACAACCAGGCCAATATTGCCTTTGCGCAATTCGGGCAGGGTAACAACGGCTTTGGCGCGGTCGGGTTTATCGGTTAAACCTTCTTCACGTTGATTTAGCTCAGCCAGCGGACGCGTTAGGTCGCGGTTCCACTCCAGGGCGTTCATGCTTAAATCCAAATGAGCATCTATAACAAACATGTGTTGGGGTATTTAAATGGTGATCTTACGGTCGCGGGCCTTGTTAAGCCATTCGCCGCTTATGTTTTCGTTTTCAATAGTATAGACGCGCTCGTACAACGCTACCGTTGGGCAAACATGGTGCGGAATGCCATACAGGATATCGCCTACCTGATATTTGTGGTTAGCACCTGCCTCAACTACCAAATGTTCCTCACTTTGGCTAACGGGGTAAAGTGCAGGCGCATTTAAAAAGTAAATGCGTTTGCTCAGTTCGTTCTCTGCCGATATTGACTTATGCCCCACATCCAAACAAAGTCTGGTTGGGCCAGGCAGGGAGATCACCCGTGTGATAACCAGGGCGGCAGGTAAAAAATCCTGCTCGGGCATCTCCACCTGGTAACCTTTATCCCAGTAAACAAATGTACCGGGGCTGCATTCAACATATTTACGTTTGGCGTGAATTGGAAAAGTTGGCGAACCACCGGCCACGATAACCGGCTCGGGATAACCTTTGCTTTTGATGGTTTGCTGCAATTTACGTACAGGATCAAAAGCAAAATCGCAACGTTCGGCCCGTTTTTGCAGATCTGCATCATGAATGTGGCCATCATAGGCATGCAATCCTACTGGGCTAATACCTGGCAACACACCGCAGTCCATATAAAGCTGCAAAGCTTCAAACCCCGGCGCTATACCTGTGCGGTTCATGCCCACGTTCAGATCCAGGTATACATCAATATTTGTTTTAAACCTTACAGCGGCATCCGAGATCTCAGTTGCTGATGTCGAATTATCGACCAAACATGAAAAATGGGTTTGCGGATAAGCATGGATCAGCCTGATGAAACGGTGCAGTTTAGGGCCTTCGGGCTGATAAGCCAGCAAAACATCCGGCGCTTTACTCATAGCCAGCAGTTCGGCTTCGGCAATTGTGGCGCATTTGAACTTGCGGATCCCGGCATCCAGCAGCAAACCTGTTACTTCGGCATTTTTATAGGTTTTAACATGCGGGCGCAAACGGGCAACATCATCGATCATACCAGTAAGCGTTGCAATGTTTGTTTTAACCCTTTGGGGATAAACAACCAACGCCGGCGTATCCAGCTTATCAATATCCTGTATATTATACCAGTTAGGGGTCATGGTTTAAATTGGAGGTCTTAAGTTCTGAGTAGAGACGCATCACATGCGTCTCTCGTTTACATGGTCGCCGCTTTTAATACGGCTCTGTATGAATGAAGACGCATGTGATGCATCTCTACATTGACATCTATATAAGCCTATTCCAATTCAAACAGCGCTTCAATTTCAACGGGGATATTATCGGGTAATGAGCCCATACCTACCGCGCTACGTACGCCTATACCGTTCTCTTCGCCCCAAATCTTAGCAAAAAGTTCGCTGGCGCCGTTTATGATGAAAGGATGTTTTTCAAATTCGGGTGTGCAATTAACCATACCCAGCACTTTTATAACACGCTTTATCTTATTAAAACTGCCGATATTGGCTTTAATGGTTGCAAGCATAGTTAAACCTACCTGCTGTGCTGCAAGTTTACCATCTTCCTGGCTTACGGTATCACCAACGCGACCGATAATCAACGAGGCATCGTCCTGCACAGGGCCGTGGCCCGACAGGTAAAGGTATTTTCCATCAACTAAACATGGTTTATAAACGCCAAGCGGCTTTGGGGCAGGCGGCAGGTTTAAACCCAGCGCTGCAAAGTTTTCTTCGGGAGTGTTCATGGGCATAAAACTATTGTTTTTAAACAAAAAAGTATCATAAAAAATAATTTTACACGAATGCTGTGTGCCGGAGAGAATTTATTCAATTTACACAAATTGTGATAGCTAAAACAATTCATGTAATTAGTTCAATTCAAAAATTCGGATTCAAAATTGCCGCTTAAATAGCAGGTTTCGTGTAATTAGATTCAATTCGAAAAAATTAGTGCTAAATAAAAAAGCCGGGGATCTCACTCCCGGCTTCATCCAAAATCAACTAAGTAGAATATATTATCTCAAAATTTAAACGACACGCCAAAATTGATAGCATAATCGGCAAATGCTGCGTCGCCGATAACATAAGTACCGGTGGCTATCGAGTTTTCTTTATCAGTAACACTTTGCGTACGGTCGCGTTTCAGGGCGATAGGTACACTGGCAAAAATATTCATCCTTTTGAACGCATAACTTAATGAAGGCTCGGCAGAGATGATATAACCCGGGCGACGGAAACCGTTACTTTTACCAATAAGGTCATGAACAGGGATCCCCTCGATACGGCCACCTGCTGATATGGTAAACACATGCGCTATGGTGTAGTTTACACCTAAACGGGCAAGATATTGATCAGGCACACTTGAAATAGCCTCATTAGCTAATGTTGCACTTAATGTTTCGCGGTAAGTACGGGTGCCATTGGTGTTGCGCGGGTTGCTCATGTAGTATAAATTGGAATAACCGCTAAACCCGCTGCCAAAGCCCAGGTAACCATTTGCCTCGGCGATAATACCCAAACCGCCATCACCTAACTGGATAGATTGATCAACAGGGCGCTCGGATGGGATCACGTTATAAAAATGCGACTTGTAATTAAAATCGCCTGTAGGCAGCTTCAAGCCTAAGCCTACCTGGATATTACCATTGGTTTTACGACTGTCAAATAACCACCTGTTAACAACGATACGGGCATCGCCTATACCATCCGAATATGACTTATGGCGTTCTTTACCGCCATGCTCATATAAAGACGAACGGGTATTAACAAGGTACGGTACCCCAACAGATACCGACCAATACTGGTTAAAATTACGGGTAAGGTTGATATCAATGGTATGCTGATGATTGATCACCTCGTTGCCGATCACCTGGCGTTGTTTTTGTTCATCAGTACCCTTAAAATGACGGAACGATTTGAAGTAACGCCATGAGGCGGTAAGTTCCCAGCCTTTGTATGAAGTATCTTGTGTAGTATGCTCCATGTTACTGAACGGGCCATCCCCTTTAATAGCAACACAGCCTTGTGCATGTACGCTGGTATAGGTTAATAGCAAGCATATAGCTGTGCAAAAAAGAAATTGTAAAGTATGTTTCATATATGTTGTTTAAGGTTAATTACAATGTGTTAATGGTTGGTTAAAGCCGGGGATCTCACACCCGGCTTTGATCACAACAAAACCAATTCTCTATTTAATTCTAAAAGTTATTCCTACGTTAATGGCATAATCAGCAAATGCAGCATCACCCTGGGTATAAACACCGGTTAAATCAGTTGTAATTTTATCTGGTACACTTTGCGTACGGTCGCGTTTTAGCGCTACAGGTACAAAGGCGTAAATGGAAAATGATTTAACACGGTAAGTAACACCGGGCTCAGCCGAAATGATGTATCCTGGCCTGCGGAAACCATTGCTTCCACCTACGAGGTCATGAACCGGTAAGCATTCGTAACGTACCCCTGCCGAAAAATCAAACTTGCTGATGCCATAGCTTGCACCACCACGAATCATTACCTGATCGGGCACGCTCATTATATCACTGCCATTTGCAACGGCTTTTGTGCTTGGCACGCTACCGCGAGCCGATGACACACCATTTTGCTCTCTTGGGCTGATGAGATAGTAAAAACCACCATACAAGCCAAAGCGCTGTGTAAAATTGTAATAGGTATTGATCTCGGTGGTGATGCCAGTACCGCCATCACCCAGCTGAATAGACTGATCAACAGGCCCGAGCGTTTTGGCATCGTTGGCGGCTGTATGATAAAAATAATCCTGGTAGTTGTAATTTCCGGTTGGCAATTTTATGCCCAGGCCAACCTGGATGTTTCCGCGGCGGGCCTTTGCAGGGTTTAGCAACCATGCATAAGCAGTTAAGCGTACATCGCCCAAACCAAATGAATGGGTTTGCAAACGCTCTTTACCACCATGCTCATATAGCGATGAGCGGCTGTTATCAAGTATCGGCAAATCAACAGCAAACGACCAGCGGTTATTAAATATGCGGGTTAATGTAAGATCCTGCGTATAAGAATGATTAATAACATTGGTTCCCTGCTCAATACGTTGTTTTTGCTCCTTAGTGCCAACAAAGTGTTTATATGAACGAAAGTAGCGGTTATTGCTGTTTAACAGCCAACTGCCATTGCCAGTAATACTATCCGGATGCTCATCCATTGTACATAAGCCCCCCGTACTTCTGATAGCAACACAGCCCTGTGCATTTACTTTAGCAAAGGCCGCAAATATGATGATCGTGGTAACGCAAATAAGTTTCAGTATAAGGTTTTTCATAGAGTTAGTAGAGTAGTGGTTGCATGCATTTGCAATTGTTTAGATAATAGGTTTGCAAAACAGGGTATTTTTCAACCCTGCTTAATAAGATTTTGATATGTTTTGAACCTTAGCTTGCTTTTAAATGTGATGTATGTTTAAAAGGCCAAAGTATGTAACCAGCCGGTGCTTTTTTAACTGCAAACCACAAGGCCAGCAGCACACCATAGCTCCCGCCACGTTCTATCCACTCAAACATTTCGTATTTGGGATAAAAGAGCTCGCTGGATATTTTCCATATGATAAAAACGAGGAGTATATTTTTAAAAGGACGAATAAGCACCATTAACGCAGCCAATACTTCAAACAGGCCAACAAACTGTGCCGTTTTAGCCGGATCACCAAAACCAAGCGCATGGTATTGATTTAATAGACCCTGTTTTTGGATAAGGTTAAGCCAGCCATGGCCTATCAGCAGCATAAATGCAAATACCCTTAACCAGGTAATGATTTTAGCCATGGTATCGGCATTGATACTAACGTTATCATCCATACGGGCAAACCACTGTTTTTTTCCTATCCGGAAACCGCCCTGCATCAACAGTAACACAAACGGTGCCCCGTAATTACCGGCACGTTCAATGAACTCGGCAAAAGGTTCGCCAGATAATGGGCGCATGGAAGCTGTAGCCAATCCCCAAACCACCAGCCACGCGGCTATGGCACGGGTTGGATAAACAAGCAGGGAAATACCCATTAATATATCAACGGTACCAACATAAGGCATCAGGGTATAGGCCATATCTTTGCCTATACCAAAAACACCAAAATAGTTACACCAAATTTGTTTGGTGATGATACCGAAACAGCCATGGCCTATGAAGCACATAGCCGCGGCCAGCCGAAGCGTATAATATATTTTTTGATCGTTTGTTAAGCTACGCATTGTTTATTCGTCCTCAATTCTACATCCTGTTATTTTGCGTCGGCACCATCGGCCTTGCCCCTGTTAACCGCATACTGGCCAACTTTATTACCGGTAGTTAAGCCAACTTCGCAATCGCTGCGGTAATGAATACCTCCGTACAGCCTTGACATAGCAGCTGCATGCGCCATATCGGTAAATTTGCTTCCCCTGTCTGGCAGCAAATAGGTTAACACGGTAGCAGCAGCACCACTAAAGTTAGAGTGCCCTGATGTATAGGCCGGAAAGTTTGGCACCCCTGTTAAAGTTTTAATATTAGGGTTGGCCTGCGACGGGCGTTGGTTAAAGTAAAAATACTTGGTATCCCAGCATACAATAGCAGCATCCATTTCGGCCATGTTTAACAATGCAAAGTTACGTGCCCAGCGTATTTCGCTGTAGTTTTGTTTTACAAATTCATCGGCAGCAATGGCGTTCCAGTGCCCTGTAGGCGTATAAGTACCAACACCATCTGCCCAAAAAGCTACCAACTCTTCATGATCTCGGCTGTGGTCTTTACTGAATGAAAGCACCTCTTCGGTTTCCTTTTTAAATTCAGGTGAGTTAGTTGCATATGGCGCAGGAGGCCTGATAGCAACTACAGTAAGTGTATCGAATAAAAAAGGAAGAACTTTGGAAAACAACGGCAGCATCGGCGGTCTTTTGGGGGTTTCCAGGCTCACCCAAAATTGTTCGCCTTTTGCTGCGGTAACTGTTTCAAAGTTCTTCCAGATAGCCGGTGTACCAATAGCTTTACCGGCACGGTCGGCGCGGGCACGGGCCGCAAATACGGTAGCTACCTGCCTGCCCAATGATTCGCCGGCGGTAAACTCACCACGGGTATTAGCTCCTGACGCGATCCTGTATAATCTTTCTTCATCAACCTTGCTTTGTATGTAAGCTATTTCGGTTGGGAATAACAGTTTCATGATCTCGGATGTTGCACCGGATACTACCGCGTCCTCGCTTGGATATGAGGGCAAATCAGATGCCGGGATCAGCGCTTTAATACCCGAATCGTTTTTATATGGTGCAGTGCGTTTATAAGTGTTTTTAAAATGCCATGCAGCTACCAGCGCGTCATATTGAGCAGCACTTACATAAGCGTAAGCACGTGCAGCATACGGTGGGTTCGAGAACGGGAATTCCGGGTAACTGAACGGATTGGCAGAGTTTGGTGCCGGGTAAGTATCATCAGGGTTTTGATACGGTGGTACATTATGTTTGGCTACCAGTTCCCGCAGTATCTCGTTCCACCTTAATACAGAACCTGCGCTCCAG
>NZ_DASVOB010000866.1:0-4817 GCF_036383575.1 Mucilaginibacter sp. | reverse complement strand
CGGGCAATTCGCACGTGCGCAAAAAGGAGGATAATTCAAGTAAAAAATATGCAGATCTCACTTTTCTTTATTGATCCTTCAATAAAAAGCTATCAACAGACCAAAGCAGCATTATGCTTTATCTAACTCCTCTTCTTTTTTAATCTTACGTTTTTCAACAAGGCCAGCTACAATAATACTTACCTCATATAACACAAACAGCGGGATACTTACCACTGTCATGGTTAACATATCGGGTGTCGGAGTAACCACAGCGGCAATGATCAGGATAACTACAATAGCATAACGACGGGTTTCTTTCATGAATTTAGGCGTCATGATACCCAGATTAGCCAATATATAAACCAGGATAGGCAATTGGAAAACAATGCCTGTAGCAAGAGTAAGGGTTGCCACTGAAGACAGGTAGGAGTCCGTATCAATTAAGTTTTCAATAGCCGCGCTTACAGTGTAGCCCGACAGAAAGTTGATTGACATCGGTGTGATCACGTAGTAACCGAACAGGACACCCAAAAAGAAAAGCAGACAGGCATAAAATACAAACCCGGTAGCCGCTTTACGTTCCTTATCGTGTAATGCAGGCTTTATAAAACGCCAGATTTCCCAGATCAGGTATGGAACGCCCAGTGTGATGCCGATTATTAATGCCGAGTTGATCTGGAGCGTAAACTGACCAGCCAGCTCGGTATTGATCAGGTGAATTTTCACATTACTAACGCAAAAGCCGTCACGATGCAGGGCAACGCCAAGCTTGCAAAGCATACGGTAAGTCCAGAAGGTTGATTTGCTGGGCCCCAGGATAATTGTTTCAAATATCCAGTCGTAATAATAAAAAACAACAGCGGTAAATACTACAATCGCTATCGAAGCTCTTATAAGATGCCCCCTTAAGGCCTCGAGATGATCAAAGAAGGACATTTCTGCCTCTAACGTTTTTCCTTTATCCTTTATGGCCTTGATGATCTTGTTCTCGCTCATTGTAATATATACCGCTGTATCAACGCTATTGTGCTAAATACGTTTAATTGTATGAAGATAGTTTGAATTTATTTTTATAATTCAAATGTATCCATAAACTTGGTGGTAAAGTTACCAGCGCGGAAGTTTGGATCCTTCAATAATTTTAAGTGGAATGGAATGGTTGTTTTCACGCCTTCTATCACAAATTCACTCAATGCGCGTTCCATGGTGCTTAATGCTTCATCGCGGGTTTGGGCCACGCAAATTACCTTGGCAATCATTGAATCGTAGTTTGGCGGAATAACGTAACCTGTGTACACATGTGTATCGATACGTACGCCATGACCACCCGGTGAATGAAAATTGGTTATTTTACCTGGTGACGGGCGGAAATTGTTGAACGGATCTTCGGCATTGATACGGCATTCAATGGCATGCATTGTTGGCTCGTAGTTTTTACCTGAGATAGGGATACCGGCAGCAACTTTAATTTGCTCTTTGATCAGGTCGAAGTTGATCACCTCTTCGGTAACCGGGTGTTCAACCTGGATACGGGTATTCATCTCCATGAAATAGAAGTTACGGTCTTTATCAACCAAAAACTCTACTGTACCTGCACCCTCGTACGAAACGGCTTTAGCGCCTTTAAGAGCGGCCTCTCCCATTTTTTTACGAAGCTTTTCGGTCATGAAAGGTGAAGGTGATTCTTCAACCAGTTTCTGGTGACGGCGCTGAATAGAGCAGTCGCGCTCTGAAAGGTGACATACTTTACCAAACTGATCGCCTACAACCTGGATTTCGATGTGGCGCGGATCCTGAACATATTTTTCAAGATATAAGCCGTCGTTACCAAAGGCTGCACCAGACTCGGCACGGGCCGAATCCCAGGCATTCTCAAACTCTTCGTCTTTCCAAACAATACGCATGCCACGGCCACCACCACCGGCAGTAGCTTTCAATATAACAGGGTAGCCAATTTTGTTGGCGATAGCGATACCCGATTTAACATCGCTAAGCAAACCATCAGAACCGGGAACAATTGGGACACCGGCTTTCTTCATGGTATCCTTAGCCGAAGCTTTATCACCCATCTGGTTGATCTGTTCGGCAGTTGCACCAATAAATTTGATACCATACTCGGCACAAATGGCCGAGAACTTAGCATTTTCAGACAGGAAGCCATAGCCAGGATGGATCGCATCGGCATTGGTTAATTCGGCAGCTGAAATGATGTTAGGAATATTTAAATATGAATCGCGGCTTGGCGGCGGACCGATACAAACAGCTTCGTCGGCAAAACGAACATGAAGGCTGTCGCGATCTGCAGTTGAATATACAGCAACCGTTTTAATACCCATTTCCTTACAGGTACGGATAATACGAAGGGCGATCTCGCCGCGGTTAGCTATTAATATTTTTTTAAACATTGTTTTTCTTTGATGTGCAAATTACAGATGTGCAAATATGCAGATGAAAATATTAACGAATGATTGATGGGCAAATATGTAAATTATAAATGTGCAAACGAATTAAATATCATTTGCACATTTGAAATTTGCACATCAGTTCATCAACTAAACTGGTTCTACTAAAAACAGTGGCTGATCGTACTCAACAGGTGAGGCGTTATCAACAAGTACTTTTACGATACGGCCTGAAACTTCTGATTCAATTTCATTGAACAGTTTCATCGCCTCGATGATACATACTACAGAACCTGGTTTTATCTCGTCGCCAACATTAACAAACAGAGGTTTATCCGGGCTTGATGAACGGTAGAATGTACCGATCATTGGAGATTTAACGGTAATGTATTTCGAAGTATCAGGACCGGCAGGTGCAGCAGGCTCAACAGGAGTTGGAGCAGGCGCAGTTGGCAATACCGGAGTAACAGGCTGTGTTACGGCTGGTATGGTAGCATGAACCACCGTAGGCTGTACCTCGTTGGTTTTTATTGTGATCTTAAAATCTTTTTGCTCGATTGATACTTCGTTCACGCCCGATTTGGAAACAAAGCGAATAAGGTCCTGAATTTGTTTAATATCCATGTTTAAGGATTAATTGGTTTGGGACAAAGTTTATATCTAAGTTATACTCAAATGTGCAGATATGCAAATGTGCAGATATGCAGATTACTATGTTGATTAATTAGTGAACGGATTACTATAAGTAGCCTGTCATTTACGTTGTTCATAAGCAAATAACATGCGCTTTTTACGGATGTTTTATTTTTTTGATATATCAAATATCCTTTTAATAGAAAATTTGTACATCTGAAATCTACACATCTATAATCGGCACATCAATATGCCCATTTCAAATATACCGAACCCCAGGTAAAGCCACCGCCAAAAGCTGCTAAAATAAGGTTATCGCCTTTTTTAAACTTGCTTTCCCATTCCCACAAACAAAGTGGGATGGTACCATTGGTGGTGTTACCGTAACGCTCAATATTGATGATCACCTTATCGGGGCTGATGCCTGTACGATTTGCCGTAGCATCAATGATCCGCTTGTTGGCCTGGTGTGGTACCAGCCAGGCAATATCGTCGCCTGTAAGGTGGTTACGCTCCATTACCTCGTGCGCAACATCGGCCATGTTGGTTACTGCAAATTTAAACACAGCCTGTCCTTCCTGGTAGGCATAATGTTCTTTAGCATCAACCGTTTCATGGCTTGCAGGTTTTAATGAACCGCCGGCTTTAAGGTTTAAATACTGGGCGCCTGCGCCGTCACTTTTCAAGACCGAATCGATAACGCCGTTACCTTCTTCATTTGGTTCAAGTAATACGGCGCCGCAGCCATCGCCAAAAATGATACAGGTAGCACGGTCTTCGTAATTAACAATAGCCGACATTTTATCGCCGCCTACTACCAATACTTTTTTGTGTTTACCGCTTTCAATAAATTGGGCACCTGATGTTAAGCCGAAAAGGAAACCCGAACAGGCTGCCTGTAAATCAAATCCCCATGCATTTTTAGCGCCGATTTTGGCACCTAAAATGTTGGCCGCAGCCGGGAATATCATATCGGGGGTGGTAGTGCAGAAGATGATAAGGTCGATCTCATCGGCACCGATACCGCGTTTTTTTAGTAACCCGGTAACGGCATGGACCGCCATATCAGATGTAGCAAGGCCTTCGCCTTTTAATATGCGTCGCTCTTTGATACCGGTACGGCTGGTTATCCACTCGTCATTTGTATCAACCATTGTTTCCAGCTCCTGGTTGGTTAATACATAGTCGGGAACGTAACCATGTACAGCGGTAATAGCGGCATGAACTTTACTCATCTTTTATAAAATTACTGGAATGCTTGTTTTATTTTATCAACGAGGTTACTCTCAATCATGTTCCTCGATAAAAGGACCATGTTTTTTATTGCCTCGGGGCTCGAGATGCCGTGACCAACAACAACAGGGGCATTTACACCCAAAATCGGGCTGCCACCGTATTGTTCATAATTAAACCTGTCAAAAAACTCGTCCTTCAGCTGTTTCTTCCTTGTTATAACGTAAAACGATTCGGCCAGCTTTAATATTATATTGCCGGTAAAACCGTCGCATACGTACACGTCGGCGCTTTCACTGAAAAGATCGCGTCCTTCAACATTACCAACAAAGTTAAATAACGTTGTTGCTTTCATTAATGGGTAGGTGGCCTGGCTAAGGATATTACCTTTTTCTTCTTCTTCGCCGATGTTCATGAGAGCAACACGCGGGTTGCTGATATCATAAACTGCCTGTGCAAATAAACTGCCGAGTACACCGAACTGAACAAGCACATCAGGCTTACAATCAGCATTGGCACCTACATCCAACAAAATACCCAAACCGCCTTTAAGTTTGGGTACAATAG
>NZ_DASVOB010000865.1:0-5335 GCF_036383575.1 Mucilaginibacter sp. | reverse complement strand
GCTGTTTTGCAGGCCCTCTTTTTTGGAGATATTTTCAATTACATTACCCTGTTTATTTACCTGGTAAACGCCATTAGCGTATGTTCCTATCAAAAAGCTGCCATCGCCAAGTACCACTACGCCCGAAAAATGCTCGTGGTTATCAATGCCGAAACCATTGATATTGCAGCTTTTAAGCTGGTTTCCGTTTAATATGTAAACGCCATTTTTAGCTGTAGTAACCAGGCTCGAATCTTTATTAATGGCGGCAATTCCGGTGATGAAAAAGCCGGCAGGCAGGTCCTTCTTATCAATGAATTTTTGCCAGCTATTGCCCTTGAACGTAACCAAGCCCCTTTGCTCGTCATGAGCTATTAATTGCTTTTGATATATGCCCAGCGAAAGCCATGCGGAGTAGGGGGTATATGAGTTAATTTTACCATGATGATACCGGAAAATCTTGTTCCGCGACCGGAAAAAAACATCATCGTCATAACAGGCAATATCCCATATATCTGAAAACTGCCTGTCGGCCTTGGGCAGCAGCGTTTTGAGCGAAGTAAATTGAAGCAGTCCATTTTTGCCGGGCGAAAAATAACCCATCTCATCCTGCCCGCCGGCATACAGCTTTTTATCTTTTCCAAATTCTATCGACCATACAATAGTTTTATTGGGCAGGGGATAAAGCTGCCAGTAAGCGCCGTCAAATACCAGCACACCCTCATTATTGGCAAAGTACATGCGGCCCTGGGCGTCCTGAATGATCTTCCAGTTTTGGGTGCCGGCATTGTATTGTTTTTTTTCATAATTAACCGTTTCCCGCTGGCCGATATAGGTCTGTGAATACGAGGATAGGTTACCTGCAAGCAGGATTATAAAAAAAACAATAAGTGAGCGCATATAGGTTTTGCAGGCGAAAGCCCAACATTTTATTAAATGTATCAAAGATGTGGCGAATATCAAGCATTGCAATAAAAATTTCAAACTGTGTGGTAGTGATGTAGTCCGAAATTTCACTGTGGGTTAATCTGCCTATACATTTGGTGCCATAAACCTGATGCCCCGGCATTATTATTTAACCAAAAGTATAAACCTGTAAATGAGTTATTTAAACTTATGTACACCTGGCTTTGCATTTGTGCAGGCCTGCAATTGCTTTATGGCAACTGCACATGAGGTGCTTCCGCGATTTCCACCCTGAAAAGGCGAACCAATTTACAATACACTGCCCCACGTAGTGTATAATGAGTGCCTGCAAGGGTTTTCATTCCTCCCAAAAACCAAATAGTATCAACCTAAAATTAAACTTTATGCAAAAAAAACTTACGTTTTGTATAGCCCTCGCACTGCTCTTTTGCTTTGTTGACAGGGCTTATTCACAAACACTTCGTGTAACCGGTAAGGTTACCGAAAAGAAATCCGGCGATCCGCTGCCCGGGGCCACCGTTGCCATTAAAGGCACCACCAATGGTACGGTAACCGATATCAACGGAAAGTACGTGCTGCAAATACCACAGGGCGGCGCAACCTTGGTAGTATCCTTTATCGGTATGAATAAAATTGAGCAGCAGGTAAGCCAGGCCGGCGAAGTAAACTTCGCGCTGGATGATAATGCCGCCAATACCCTTAGCGAGGTTGTTGTAGTGGGCTATGGCACTCAAAAAGTAACTAATATATCGGGTGCTCTATCTGTTGTTAAAGCCTCGGACATTAAAAAGCTTACCCCCTTACGCGCGGAGGAAGCCCTGCAAGGCCAGGCTTCCGGCGTAACGGTTATTCAAAGCGGTTCGCCGGGTTCAAAGCCTACCGTACAGGTGCGTGGTATACCATCATTTTCAGGTAATGATCCAACCGTGATCGTGGATGGTTCGGTACAAACGCTTACCGATTTTAACGCTATTAACCCTTCGGATATCGAATCGATTAACGTACTGAAAGATGCGGCTACTACTGCCATATATGGTTTAAAGGGTGGTAACGGCGTTATCGTGGTAACTACCAAATCGGGCAGAAAAAACCAGAAAACCGAGATCTCTATCAACAGCAATTACGGTATTCAAAGTGTGCAGCGCAAAATAGGTGTATTGAACGCTACTGAGTATGGCGCTATTGTTAACGAAGGCAGCGTAACTTCTGGTGGACCGGTGATCTTCCCTGACCTTTCCATACTGGGCGTAGGTACCGATTGGCAGGACCAGATCTTCCACACTGCGCCTATGCAAACGCATAACCTTTCGGCAAGCGGTGGCAGCGATAAAATGCAGTATTTCCTTTCTGCGGGATACCAGAGCCAGGGCGGCATTGTGGGCGGTTATGATAAATCGAGGTTTAACCGCGGAAACTTTACGGCCAACCTGACTTTTGATATTACCTCTAAAATCAAATTCCTTGTTAACGCCACCGATGTGATCTTGACAGGCAAATCGGTACAGGAAAACTCCTTTAACAGTATTTTGGGCAGCGCTCTCAACTTTGATCCAACTGTGCCTGTTTACAATAATGATCCTAACAGCGTTGGTAAATACGGTTATAGTAACCTGATCCTGTCTGAAGTGTTTAACCCGCTGGCCAAGCTGGATAATACTTACAACAAAAACACAGGCAACAAGCTGTATGGCAAATTTGAATTACAGTACGATGTAATTAAAGGCCTTAAACTGAACAGCAGGTTTGGCTACACCAAATACGACGATAATTCAAAAAACTTTACCCCACTGGTTTTCTACGGTCCGCTTAACGTAAACAACACCATGAATGCCGATGGCAGCACGGTAACCGGCTCGCACAGCAGCGTATCGCAAACTAAAAACAGTAATTTCAACTATACCTGGGAGTCGTTCGCCAATTATAACTTCAATATTCAAAAAGATCACCATTTTGAAACGGTTGTTGGTTTTTCAATGGCGAAAACTACAGGTAACGGCATGAATGCCACCCGGCAGGATGTACCCTTTAACTCCTGGGAGTTTGCCGATTTTTCGGCGGCTACGGGCAACAACACTGCCGATAACCTGAATGCTTTAACAGGTTCGTATTACCAGTACTTTAAGCGGAATCTTTCTTACTTCGGTCGCGTTAATTATGATTATAAAGGCAAATACCTTGCATCATTCTCTGCCCGCCAGGATGGTTCATCTGCTTTTGGTAAGGACAATAAATTCGCCAACTTTTACGCCGGTTCATTGGGCTGGGTAGTAAGCAGCGAAGACTTTTTTAAAGTTCCCTTTGTTGATTATTTAAAGATCCGCGGCAGTTACGGCTCAACCGGTAACGAAAACGTGAACCCGGTTTATGTTTCTATCGTAACCGGCGGCCCTGATTATGGCCCAACAGCTAACAGTAACGGCTATAACTTTGGCAACATCTTTTATCCGGGTTCAACCGTAGGTTCGGCAGCCAATAACAGCCTGGCCTGGGAAAAGCAGCTACAGAGCAACGTAGGTTTTGATGCTACCTTCTTTAAAGGCAAGCTTTCCCTCTCTGCCGATTATTTTGAGAAAAGGGTAAGCGGCCTGTTGTTTACTCCTTCAATCTCCTTGTATTTAGGTACTATCCCTCCGCCAACGGCCAATATCGGTTCAACCAAAACAAACGGTGTTGATATCACGCTCGGCTACAATGAAACCATCAGCAAGGACATTAAGTTAAGCAACAACTTTACATTCACCACAAGCAAAAACATTGTTACCGCTACTAATACCGACGGTACGGCAAAGGTAACTGGTGGCAGTTATTTTAACGGACAGTCGCAAACGGTTACCGTGTTTGAAAAAGGCCATACCCCGGGCTATTTCTATGGTTACAAAACCGATGGCTTATTTCAGAACGCTGCCGAAATAGCTGCTGCACCAACTCAGGACGGCGCACAGCCTGGTGATATCCGCTATGTGGATGTAAACCACGATGGCAAAATCACCGCTGCCGATCAAACCCAGATCGGTAACCCTTTCCCTAAATTTACTTTAGGCTGGAACCTGAGCGTATCCTACAAAAGCTTTGATTTCAGCGCGTTTACTTACGCTTCAATAGGTAATGATGTTTACCGGGCTTATGAGCGTAACCAAAACTTTACCAACAAATTCCGTAATGTGCTGGCCCGCTGGACTGGTCCGGGTTCAACAAACGATGCCAAAGATCCAAGGTATTCATTTAATGACCCTAATAGCAACATCCGCGTATCCGACAGGTATGTTGAAAATGGCAGCTTCGTGAAAATAAAAAACCTGCAGCTGGGTTATACGCTTCCAACTTCATTTGCGCGTGGTGTATTTAAAAGTATCAGGGTTTACGGGCAGGTTAAAAACGCCTTCACCATTACCAAATACACTGGCTTTGATCCTGAAATAGCCGGCGATGTACTGGATACAGGTATCGACCGCGGCGCATATCCTCAGGCGAGGATGTACAGCTTTGGTCTTGACATTAAACTATAACCACTAACAGATACTAAAATGAAGAAGATATATATACCGATAGTGAGCATGGTTCTGTTAATGACCATGAACACCTCATGTAAAAAATTTGTAGACTATAACCCGCACGAAGATTTTAAAGTAACCGATCAGGATTATCTTAAAACCGAAACCGATTACCGCACCATGGTGATCAGCGCATACACGCCTTTACAATGGTTAAACCAAATGGTGCCCGTAGGCGATATTGCCTCTGATAACTCGGTAGCAGGCGGTGAGGCAGCATCAGATGTGCTTTCATTGCAGCAGATGGATGATTATACCCTCACCCCGGTTAACTCAACACTTACCGATCTGTGGCAGGTATCGTACGAGGGTATAAACCGTGCCAATTACCTGACACAATATAAAGATAAGAACCCGGCCGGTACGCAGGTTGCCTTTGCTGGCAAAGACGCCCTTTACGGGGAAGTTAGCTTTTTACGGGCTTACTACTATTTTTCGCTGGTGCGGATGTTTGGCGATGTGCCGCTGTTTACCGACAAAAGATTAGAGGTAAGTGATTCCAAAACCCTTAAACGTAACCCTAAAGCTGACGTTTACAAACAGATAGAAGCTGATTTGAACAGTGCCATTGCGGTATTGCCAGCTTCGCAGGATCAAAAAGGCCGCATCACCAAATATGCAGCCCAAGCTATGTTGGGTAAAGTGTACCTATACGAGAACAAGTTTGATGATGCTAAAACTGTGCTTGAAAGTGTGATCAGTTCAGGCGCGTTCTCATTAGTACCCGACTTTGCCTCGATATTCCTGGCAGCAGGTGAAAACGGCCCCGAATCGGTTTTTGAAATTCAGTACAGCAACAACTCACCTTACTACAACTGGGGGGGCGTTACACGTGGACAAGGTAATTACTCAGTACAGCAATGCGGCATCCGCGGTTT
>NZ_DASVOB010000864.1:0-14292 GCF_036383575.1 Mucilaginibacter sp. | reverse complement strand
GGTAGGCTTTCACCAGTTTATTTTCTTTCAGCAGGCTGTTAATATCATATGTAACTTTTTTCTGCTGGCTGTAACAATATCTGCTACCAAGCGTCATGCTTAGTATTGCAAACAATAAAACTTTGTAGTTCATGGGTTTTGATTTTAACTTTAATCAAAATTTGCAAATTGCCATCACAATAAAGCGCAGGCAGCGTTTCAAGTTAAGTTCAAGTTTGTTCAAAGCATTTAAAGGGATTTTTTAAACCACATTTGTACATCAATGGAAAAGGAAAAACAATTGCTTTTGCTATGCCGGCAGCTTATTGAGCAAACGTTAAACTGGGGCGACAGCAGCATTTGGGGCAATGATGATTTTGAGCAGTTAAGCCTGCAGATCTTTGATAAAACGCGGGTTCAACTCAGCATATCAACCCTGAAAAGGATCTGGGGCAAAGTACGCTACGAAAGTTTTCCAAACGCAGCCACATTGAATGCCCTTGCCTGTTTCCTCGATTATACCAGCTGGCGCGATTTCAGGCAGCATCACCAGGTTAATGGCGTAATTGAACAGCCGGTTGAAACAATTAGCCAGGAGATTCCGCAAGCGATCTCATCTTCATAACCCCGCTTACGATATGTTTGGTTTGGCAGCGCCGTGTTGCTGGTGTTTGGCGCGTTGTTTTTCATGAGCAGCAAACGTAATAAGCCCATTGACCCGGCTTCCATAAAATTCAGCAGCAAAAAGGTTTCTGACGATCTGCCAAACTCCGTTGTATTTAATTACGATGCATCTGCATTTCATTCCGACAGTGTTTTTATCCAGCAATCATGGGACCCCAACCGCCGCGAGCAGGTACCCGGTGATGGTAAACAATTCACTTCAATTTACTACGACCCAGGCTACTTTATAGCGAAACTCATTGTAGATAAACATGTAAAAAAGACAACAGCGGTATTTATAAAAACCAAAGGATGGAAAGGCATCCTTGACCATCAGCCTGTGCCTGTTTATCTTTCCCCCGAAGAAATTAAAGGGCAGGGCTTTATGGGGATCACTGCCGACCTGATGCAGGAAAAACTGGGTACTCCCGTTTTTAATAATACCTGGGTAAAGTTTGCCAACATCCGCGAGTTTCCGGGCATTAACGCGGATAATTTTACGCTGGATTGCACCTTGCGCAACACCTCAACACCCGGCCAATCGGCCTGCGCCAAAGCCGACCTCACCATTTTAGGCAACGGCACCGCTATCATTATCCCCATAGTAAATACAGGTTGCATCTCAGATATGGGCATTTTAACCGGCGAGACATGGGTTAGCGGCAAAGACCACGACCTAAGCGCATTTGGTACAGATATGTCGCAATTTCAAAACCTGAGATGCAGTGTAAAGGACCATTTTTTGAGGGTCTATCTCAATAACAAACAGATCTTCGAGTTTAAACAGGCCCATACTATGGGTCGTATCGTAGGCATCCGGTTTGAATTTGAGGGACCGGGGCAGGTTAAAAACTATAAGCTGGAAACACCGGGCGGGGCTGTTTATGAGGAACAGTTTTAGATGCGATACAAGGAAAGCCTCCCCAAAGAGGTTCAGCTATTACTCATTTGCATCTAAAAGTACCCTGTCAATAAGTGACTGAGATATTCTAAAGTTAGTTTTTTGAATCAAATCGAGATAAGGACTTATTAGTGGAATTACCTTTTGTTGCTTGGCATAAAGCAATACTCCTACAGAGCCTTTAACCAGAATACCTCTTTGTTCGGCAAGTTTTCGGGCAGCCCGGTCATCCGTCAATAAATAATCACATTTAATTTCAGCAGCTAAGGCTATCGCGCTCGCTTCACCAGGATCAACAATTTCTTTGATTTGGTTTAATAGTTTCGAATTTTGAGCCTGTTGAATAATTACCCAATCAGGCAACTCCTTACCAAATTCATCTGCTATTTCAGGAGTTGTGATTACTTTAGAGAATAGCATTGGGAGTAAATACAATACGTCAATTTTATCTAAAATAATAAAGCAGCTGGTATCGGTAATAACAACGATATTCTCAACCACGATCTAAATCCGCTTTTACGCTTGGGTCAAGATAATTAACTCCAAAGCTGACAAGAATCTCCGCAAAATCCCACTTTTTCATATTACACATTTCGGCGGCCTGAGCTAAAGATAGCTTCCCGGCCTCGTAAAGTTTAGCCGCTATAAGACGAACAGTTTCATCATGCTCTTTTTCCAACGCTTCGGGAACCTGTAATATCATCGTTGTCATAATATAAAGATAGGTATTCTTGCAACCAAATACATGATTTCATTGAACAAACCTGCTCAAAAAAAAGTTCGTAACCCTAATTTACCGAATTATCTACCACCTTAATATCATATCCCTGTACCAGCAAATCACTTACACCGCCGGCAAACGGTTTGATGAAACCCTCTATCTTACTGAAAGCCTCCTGTACCTCAGCTTCATTTTGAGGGTCAAAAACGACCTCATCCAAATTGCTGATGACTTTATTGTCGCCATGGTGTACATCGGCTATTAGATATACCCCTTTAGCATCGCTTTGATGATCGGGATGATTAGGTTCTGTTTGGGCGTTGATGGAAAACACCAAACCGTAATCGTCATCAGAGATATTTTTTAAAACAGTAATTTCCAGCACAAGGCAAAACGCACCATTGTCACTGTAACACTGCTGTGTGTACTGGCATTTGATCAGGTCCTGAAAATCGCTTTCTGCCTTTAACCTTATCTGCTCGTATAAATCAAAAACTGCTTCAAATAAATCCATAATGAGGTATTAGAGGGGTAATCCAAAACAAACATAACTATCTCCCGACTTACTTCCAATTTTTCCGCCGCCGCAGGCGATAACTACGTACTGTTTACCATCAATTGAATAGGTTGCCGGGGTAGCATAGCCTGCTGCCGGTAGTTGGGCTTCCCAAACCACTTTACCGGTACGTTTATCAAACGCGCGGATCTTTTCATCCTTAGTTGCAGCAATAAATATTAAACCGCCTTTGGTAACCACCGGACCACCATAGTTCTCGGTGCCGGTTACCGGGAGCCCTTTTTTGCTTAGATCAGCAAACTCGCCCAGCGGTACTTTCCAAAGCAACTTACCCGATGTAAGGTCGACAGCGTTGAGTGTACCCCATGGTGGTTTTATACCCGGATAGCCATCTTTATCTAAAAAGCGGTTATATCCGTTCATGACATAAGGTATTTGGTCAACCATCTTCTTCTCTGTTTCCGAATTGGAAGTGCGGTTACTGGTTGGTTCTTTAGCCACTTCTTTCGCTGCTTTGCCTTCAGGAATTTTGAGCAGGAAGGCCAGCAGGTTCTTTTTATCTGCGGGCGAGATCTGTTTAAACGATGGCATCATGTTACGGCCGCTGGCAATAAGGCCGCTTACCTGGTCGGCAGTGTACTTTTTGCCGATGTTTACCAGCGACGGATACGACGTGCCGTTTCCCTTCAATTCGGCACCATGACAGCCAATGCAATTGGTGTTATATACTACATGGCCTAATGACTGGGGCGAATGATCATCAGCATTGGTTTTCGGAACATCGATCATTACCTGCGCCCAAGGCATTTCCGAACAGTTTATGTATAAGATCTTACTTTCCGGGTCAACGGCAGCCCCTCCCCATTCGCCTCCACCATCAAACCCGGGGAAGATCCAGCCCCCCTCTTTGCTCGGCGGTGTAAACATAACGCGATTTTTTACCTGGTTATATTTAGCAAGCATTTCCTGGTGAACTTCAGGTGTACGGTCGGTAACATCTTCGGGATTAAACTTTTGCCTTGCAAAAGGCTGCGGTAAAGTTGGAATAGGTTGCGTAGGCCATGGAGCTTCACCGGGGAGTGCCTTACCCGGTACAGGAGTTTCCACTATCGGGAATATAGGCTTTCCGTTAGTCCTGTCAAACATAAATATATAGCCGTATTTAGTGATCTGTGTTACGGCATCTATCTTTTTACCGTCTTTAACAATGGTTACCAGGTTGGGATTAGCAGGCAGATCGCGGTCCCACAAATCATGATGAACAAATTGGTAATACCATTTCAATTTACCCGTAGCTGCATCAAGCGCCAGCAACGAATTGGCAAACAGGTTTTTCCCTTTCCTGAAACCACCATAAAAATCGCCACCTACCGAGCCTGTTGGAATATACACCAGGCCCCGTTTCTCGTCCAAAGCCATGCCTGCCCAGTTATTGGCCCCGCCAAACTTTTTGTAAGCCGCGGTATCCGCCCAGGTATCATAACCAACTTCGCCGGGATGAGGTATGGTATGGAAGATCCAGCGCAGTTTGCCGGTACGTGTATCATAAGCACGCACATGCCCCGGTGCAGCGTCGACCGATTCAGATACCCGGTCGCCTACTATCAGTACATCTTTATAAACTACTCCCGGCGTAGTACCAGCTACAAAGGATTTGGTATCCCTATCCAGATCTTTAGTTAAGTCAAGATATCCACCATTACCAAATGACCGTATCGGAGTACCCTTTTCTGCATCAATTGCCCAGGTTTTAGCACCAGCACTGTAGAAGATCCTCTTTTCACCACCCTCATCATTTTGCCAGTAAATTACTCCCCGGCTTAGCTTATAATAAGCCATCGGGTCACCATTATTAGTGGTGTCGTCTTTTGCGGGATCAAACAGCCACTTTTGCTCGCCTGTGGCGGCATTCAAGGCAAACAGCTTCAACTTCGGACTGGTACCATACAAAACACCATCAACCATAATCGGGTTACACTGGTTTTGGCTAAGATTGGCAGTGTCCCTATCACCTGTACTAAAAGTCCACATCACTTTTAGCTTATTTACATTATCTAAAGTTATCTCCTGGTTTGATGAGTAACGCAAACCATCCTTTGAACCTGCATAGGCCGGCCAGCCGCTATAATTGTTATTTTGATCGCTGTGCTGATTTTTACAGGACGCATAAATACCTGCCACAAAACACATGGCTATAAAGTACCGGGACTTAATCATTTACAAGGCAATTTTGGTGTTAAACTGGTTTTGGATCATTTCAGCATTTATCCAGCTGTTGGGGTAATGATACGTTCTAAATGTATGAATAAAAATTATTCTACAAATATTCATTTCATTTACCTGAGCATACCACTTAACAAAAAGCGGCTGTATCATGATGATACAGCCGCTTTTTGTTACTTATCAGATACTTAGCGATATATAGTTTTGGGTTGGATTGACTCTGCTAACAAAAGGGGGTTAACAGGGTTAACACAATCCAGGGTTAACATTCACCTATATAGTTAACAATCAGATAATTAAATGTATTTTATGCAGAAAACATGTTAACCCCCTTTTTGTATAAATATTATCGGCTAAATATCAATTCATAGGTAACACAACACCAGGGGTGGTCAATTTGATTTATGATACAGCCTCTTATATATTATTGATTTAATATCCCGAGTGTGATACGTCTCTACTTTTTCACCAAACTAACCGGCGCAACTTCCTGGCTCAACAATTTCCCAAACAGTTCCCAACGCTTTGCAGGGGCTTTGGCTGTACCTCCGTTTGATTCTATGTAGTTTTTCACCAGGTCCTGGCCATAATTGTAATTGATAACGTAGCTACGGTATTTTTTGATAAAGCTGATGGATTTTTGAGCCGTTTCATCATTCATAAGGCAATATTTCTTTAAATACGATAGCGCCTTATCCTGGCTCATGGTATTGTTGACGAGCCCCCTCGCAGCTTCATTGCGGGCATAGTTTAAAGTACCTTTTATGTCAAGCGCTCTGAAATACAGATCAACACCAGCGGTATCCAGGCCGGCCAGCGGCAGTAATACATTTTTTGCAAACTTTATTTTTTCATCGCCGGGGAAGGCTACCTCAATACCATAATTGGCGCTGCCTTCGGCAATAAGTGATTGTGGGCTAAACAGCGGGTATAACGAGATCTCAACCCAACCTTTATCATGGTACAGGTTTTTCTCCAGTAGCATGTTGTAAACATGATGTCCCGGGTAGCTTTCGTGGCTGCCTACATCAATGGTACGGTCAATAAAAATCTTCAGATCGGTATTGATCTGTACGGTGCTTTTATAACCTCCCTTATACCAGTTATAACCCGACCATGGTTTGTTGGTCACATATTCCAGCGTAAATGTTTCGCCGGCTGGCAACTGATAATGGGCAAGCGTACGTTTGCGGGCTTCGGCAATAGCGGCTTTTATAACTGGGTCCAATTTATCTTTGGGGATAATGAATTTATTGGCCAGTTTTTGAAACCTGTCGTTCACGTTGCCTTTACCTGGCAAAATGCTATCAAGCAGGGCTACCTGTGTTTTAAAAAAATCGTCGGTATAAACAGGGGCGGCCACACCGAATAACTCGCGCGATTCTTCATCAAAAGGCCTCTCCTCTCCCGAAAAAATCCGGATCCGGCGACTAAAAGCAATCAGCTGATCTGCCATCCAGTTAGCACGGATCTTATTGGTATCAATTTTTGAAGTATTGGCGATGGTACGCAGGTCATTCATCAGGCTGTTTGCCGATGCCAGTAAACTATCCTTCGGGAAAGTTTTAAGGGGTGCCTGTTTAGGCTTCAATGAATCGGGACCATAGTAAGCATCTACAAAATCACCGTCGTATTGCCCTACCGTAAGGCCCAGTTTCACGTATTCAACTGCAAGGCTGTTCAGTTTTTTATTTTCGAGCTTTTGCGCCGGGTCGTGCCCGCATGAAAACAGCAATAACAAGGGGGCAAAAAACAGTAGTTTTTTCATGACGAATGATCTTGTGCGGGTAAATGTGGCGCAAGATAATAATTCCATTTGTTATACGGGGAATGGCAGCTTCAACAGAACCGTTGGATAAAACCTGTTAAGGCTTCCTAAACGAATTAATATTATAAGTTACCCCCACTGCTACACCTGTCGACTGCAATTTGATATTAGAATATCCAACGCCGGAGATAGGCACTTTCATATATGGCTGCACGCTTATTCCAAAGTTTGAGTTTATTTTATGCTCATAGGTAGCGTTGATATTGATAATGCTTAATAAATACCCTTTACTATTAGGTACGGTATAAGTTTGCGGCCAGGCATCACTGTTAGCACCATCTGCGTAGTTATAAGTGTACTTTTCACGCAACATCAGGTATGACGACAATCCTGTACCAACCGATAATTTATTGCGGAAATTACCATATACCTGGTAACTTATATTAATTGGGATATCAAGCATTTTACAATCGGCAGTTACATCGGTTGGATTATTCTTAAAGGTATAAGCTGTATGGTAATCAGCAAAACTTGTATTATAAGGCTTTGATGAATACACAACACCGCTTGTAATAGTTAACTTTTTAGTGGCACCAAATGAAAGCAATAAACCATAGTTACTGCCAACCTTCCCCTGGAAAGAGCTTGTACCATTAACATCAGATGACGCCAATGCCGTAATTGCCCATTGTGGCCGGTAACCGAAACTTTGTTTAGTTGTTTTTTTACCCGGTTTGGAAATAACTGAAGGAACAGGCTGTCTCGCTATTTCTGTTTTAAAATCAGGAGAAGTTAAAGAGATTGGTTGAATGCTAAAAGCTAATGCCTTACTTGCCGGTAGATCTGAAGCTGAGTTTTTATTACCCGCCGGATCAATGCCTGCAATCAGGGCAGGATCACTCCGCATAATGGTATCGCGGCCATTAACATCTGTTTTATTTGCACCGGTAACATTACGGCGGGCTCCACCAATAGATGGCGTTAATATTGTTTGCCCCGCGTTAACATGGTTGCCGGCATTACTGTTGATGGCCACGTTATTGTTTGTTGGCGTTGTTTTTTGGATACTATCAGTTTGATGTTGCTGTATGGCCTCTCCGCCTGTTACGTGATTTGCTTTAGGTGCCGCAGGTTTAACTTTGACTTGTTGCTGGCCTGTTGCATTATTATCCTGTACATTGGGTTTAAAAAACCACCATCCCAAAAACAGCAGCAACATAGCCGCTATCCCGCTTGCAATTGGTAACCAGTAAACAATTCCACGGCGTTTTTTGCCCTCATCAAGCATTTGCTCAAGCGCGTCCCAGTGATCCTCGTTAAATGCACGATGATTCACCGGGTCTTCCAGCCCCTTCTTAAAAATGTTATCTAAATCCTCTTCGCTTTTCATCCTCTGATACCATTATTAAAAAAAGTACTCCTTACATCTATGCCTATACCATTATAGGCCACAATTGGGTTAAAATCCATACCCCTGTTGTAATTGGTTTTATTAGCAGTTTCCTCTGCTTTTAATATCATTTGTTTTAGTTTCTGACGTGCTTTATGCAGGTTTGATTTTGACGTACCCGGATTAATATTTAACATTTCACCTATTTCCTCATGCGAATACCCGTCGATCGCAAAAAGGTTAAATACGGTACGATAGGCTTGCGGCAACTGCTGTACCATAGCCAGCAAATCCTCATAATTTAAGTTTTTATCCGTCAGGTCTCCCTCACTCACATTTTCCGCTTTCTCCAGGTCCTCTGTATAAGCCATTTTTAAATTAGCCCGGTAATAATCAATGGAAACATTCATCATGATACGGCCAATCCATGCCTTAAAGGGCCTTGAAGTATCAAACCTGTCAATATGGGTAAATACCTTCATGAATCCCTGGTTCATTACTTCTGCGGCCTCATCGCGATTACCTGCATAACGGAGACAAATACCCATAGAGAAGCCATAAAATGCCTTATACAGCATTTTCTGACTTTTTCTGTCCTGCTTTACGCAGCCATTGATCAGTTGATGTAACTCTTCTTCGCCCATATGGGGTTTTATAAACTCAGAATCAAACGCATAAATTTAACCTAATCTACGCACATCACGGCAACTAATATTAAAAGGTTGCCTGCTGCATAAAATAATTTTACTTTTTCTCATATCTGAGCAAAACAATAATCCATTTTCACACTTATCAAATGTATTTATACAAAATATGTACAAGTTAGTCCACCAGCAATAAATCCTTTCAAATAATTATATTTTTGATTATGAAGGCAACTGATAAATCTGTTTTAAGCGTAATGTACATATATAAACCGCTGGCTGTTTTTAAAGGCCTTTTATGAGAATCGAAATAAACCCAAACTTCCCGGTAAACAATTGCAGAATATGCGGGCGCCGTCCGGTTATTGAACAAACCAAAGGTCGCTGGACCATCCTATGCCCTAACGCGGCCTGTCAAAACGCTGTTTCTGATAAACTGGTCAACGTAACAGAATGGGATAAACAAAATCCGTAATATTTTTTACGCGTTTACTCACCTCAAGGCAACCATCCGCAATACATGCACGATATATCTTATAAGGGGCTGCAAAAGCCTTTGATAAAATATACTATTAATACTACTGCTGCATGGTACCGCTGTCTGTTGTGATCATTACTAAAAACGAAGCCGCCTTAATTGAGGATTGTATAAAAAGGGTCCGTTTAATTACCGATGATATTGTTGTGATTGATAATGACAGTACCGACGGAACCCCACTCATAGCCTCCAGTTATGGCTGCAGAGTATTTCAAAAAAACTGGGACGGTTATGGGGCAAACAAAAATAAAGGTATAGCCCAGGCCCGCTATAACTGGATCTTAAGTATTGATGCCGATGAAGTGCCGGATCTGAAGCTCATTGAATCACTTCATAATTTAAACTTCGATAAGCCCAATGTTGTTTACGACATCAAATTCAAATCATACTTTGGTAAAAAGCTGATCCGCTTTGGTAATTGGGGAAACGATCATCATCTGCGTTTATTTAACAGATCATTAGTAAAATGGGGCGAAACTGAAGTGCACGAAACTTTACTTTTACCTCCCGATGCTGAAGTTACAAGTATAGCTGGCCACATCCACCATCATTCTGTAACCGATATTGAGGACTTTAAACGTAAAGCCACTCATTATGCTCAGCTAAGCGCGGCTAAATATTACAAAGCCGGTAAAAAGGCAACATTTATCAAACTATACTTCTCACCTGCTTTTGGCTTTTTACGGAATTACATTATCAGGCTTGGCTTTTTGGATGGGGCCGAAGGATTGGCGATAGCGCGTGTTATTTATAAAAACACCCGTCTCAAGTACCTTTATCTGAAACAATATAAAGATCTGCCCCAAAAACAAACTACCTATCGTAAGGACCTGATCATAGAGCAGGTTTAACCATTTGCCAAAACCTCCTGATAAAATTGCAGGGTCTGCCTCGCCACTATATCGATATCAAAACATTGCTTTACCTTTTCATTACCCGTCAAAGCAAGTTGCTGCCTTTTTTCGGGTTCATTAAGTAGGTTAATAATTGCTGACGCTAATTGCTCAACATCATCAGGATCTACCAGCAATCCGTTAACACCATCATCAATCAGTTCGGGGCCGGAGGTTCGGTTTGAATTGATCACAGCTGTTCCGCAGGCCATAGCTTCTAACGGTGCAAGGGCAAAAGCTTCGGCATATGAGGGAAATACCGCTACTGCCGAATGAGCTAAACATGTATAGAGTTCATCCTTATTAACATGGCCTTTAAAGGTGATACTGCTTTTTGCATACGTCTGCAAAAAGGCAGCAACTTTATCCACCGGGCCTTTCCCAAGTATCAGTAACCGTGCATCTGGTATCTCTTTTACAACCATATTCCAGGCCTTTGCCAGCTGAAAAACACCTTTCTTTTGAACAAGACTGCCTGTAAACACCACCTGTTTATCATTGTGCGCTGCATTACTTTCAATCGCAATGTTTGTATCGATACCATTGTACAACACCCCGATAGGTTTGTTGTACGACAGATAGTCGGCGCTTTTAGCGGCAGTATAGGCACTCGCACTGCTTACGGCTGCTGCACTGGTTAAAATATGCTGTTCCATTTTCAAAACATGCGGCGCTACCTGTTTTCCAGCCTCGGCACTGAAGTAAGTAATGGAGCCATTCAATTTAACAACAACCGGAACGGATAATTCAGGAAATGGTATGTATGAACTACAAAACCTGATGTAATCAATATAATCAGGCATTTCAATAATATCTATTTGTCCGGAGGCAACAATATGCTCCAGTTTTTCTTGATAAATAGCCAGGCTTTTTTTGATATCCTGTTGGGTTATACCGGCATCCAGCAATACCCTATTAACTATCCGAACGCTTAGCGACTGCCGATTTTCAAACCACCTGCCATCAATACCCCAGCGATACCTGAAAACTTTCACGCCGTTATCTTCAAATTCGTCGGCCCCGCCATATCCGCGGCTATACAGCCCGGCAACTGTTACCTTATGCCCCAACTTTACCATTTGCCTGGCAATAAGCTGTACGTAGGTACCTATGCCGCCATGCGGCCCGGGAGGATATTCATCGCACAGGTATAAAATGTTCATTGCGCTAAGAATTGTTTACTGTTTTGAATAGTATGCCTGCTTAACTGCTTTGAGATTACCGCGACTACCAGATAAAAAGCTATCCCCAATAAAAGCCTGAGTAAAAAATGAATGTTTATTGAGGAGGTAATAAACCAACCGGCCAAAGAAGCCGGGAACAGTATTACAAACGGTTGTAAGCTGATATGCATGACATGTTTATTTACCAACCGGTAATAAAGTACAGCCTGTAAAATATTGGTAATTAAAAACGCCACAGCCGAACCAATACCATTAAACAGCGGAATTAATACCAAGTTAAGGGCAATATTTGTTATAGCACAGGCTACAGTAACAGATGATACTGCTTTGTACTTTTTAACGCTGAAACTGATTGACCAAAGCAGGTTAATAAAAAACTGCAAGGGGATACATAAGGATAATATCAGAAACTCCATAGCATTAGTAGCGCCGTATTTGCCGCCCGTTATCATACCTACAACCGGCGTCCAAAGTATATTAAAAACAAGCGGAAGTAACATGGCCAATAACAGTTCGGCAGTATTAAATGAATTTACCTGCTCCTGCAATTTATTGGAGGGTTTCGAAGCCATTAGTCTTGACAGCCGTGGTAAAATAACCGGGGCTATAATTAACATAGGCAGTCGCGAAAGTTCGTAAGCGCGGTATGCAAAGCTATAGTCGGCCAAAACGGATCTGCTTGCCATAAAACCCAGCAGCAGCCAGTCCATCCGTGAAAGGCTCATATCAAATATTACAGATACATACTGTGCAGTGGCTTCTTTGAGGAGCTTTTTATACGCCTGAAAACGAAATTTAAAACTAAAACCTGTTTTCGTGATAACGTATACAAGCAGTGCTATAAATTCGCCCCCTGCGGTACAGATCATTACCATAATGATCGAATGAACCTGCAGCTGATGAACAGCCACCAAATAAAACGCACCGCAAACCCGCAAACTATTGCTTATAATAGCGATAATACCATAGGGTGTAAATTTCTCTTTGGCATTTAAAAACTGCTTTAACGGGATAACCAGAAAAAGCAAGCCATGGGCTATAAAAAACCAGGGCAGCAGCTGGTAAATATCACCTCGAAGTATTAAACTCAATAACCACAATACGATAAGCGTTGCAACAAACGCAGCGAGCGAATGGAACAGAAATGCCGCCGCCGCCCAGTCCGATCGTTGCGAGGCAGCTATACGCCTGATCACCACCTGCTCCAACCCAAATCCAAGTATGGCAGTAATAAATATGGATAGGGCATTCATCCAGCTTATAGCGCCAAAGCTGTCCTTACTCAGGTAAACAGAAATAACGTAAAAAAAGATACTGCCAAGCACCTGCAAGGCAAGTGCCTGCAAACCTGATGAGAAAAATCTGATAAACGCTTTACTCCTGAGCAACGCTGTATGTTGTTTATACCCTTATACTATTGTTTTTACCGGCCGGTTGCCTGTAGCATTTTTATATACCGGTTAAATATCTGCATATATCAGCATAATAACGAGGCAACCATTCCATTTTTTGACACGTAACCTATTTAAACAAAACGATCACCATCGGGCCTGCAAAACCGGGGACGAACATTAATAATTACAAGAGCAATAATGACAATCAGCTTGCCGCGTTTTGACTTTGGGAAATGGAAAACCTATGCCGATTGGCGACTGCTGATCTTCCTGTTGCTGTTTATCAATGTCCGTATTCCATTTAAGATAGTAGCGCTGCTTTTTATTTATATAAGCCAGCTTAATTTCAAATTTGGCTTTAAGCTGCGTAATTCCAGGCTGCCTCTGTTTTATCTGCTCGTTTTTCCGATAGCTATTGTCGCGGCACTCGTCAACCAAAGCTTTGCTGACCTATACTATTTACCTGTTTTTGGCTGGGCATTGGTATGCTGGGCGCTTGCCCTGCTGGCCATTCACCAGGTTAAGCTGATGGTTGATAAAACAGATATCGAAACCATTCATCATACGCTCATTATCTTTTTCATCATAAACGCTGTTTTTTCGGCAGGCAACCTGGTGCACATCATGTGGACCATCAAAAGCATCAATCCATATGCCTTTATGGGGATGCACCAGCGTTACTTTATCAATACCGGCGATGATGTAATGGGCATCAGCTTTGATCTTTCCTCAACCAATGCCGTTCTCTGTGCTTTCGGCGTGTTTTACTTCATTTATAAGCATAATCTGCCTATGATGATCCTGTGCATGAGCACACTGGTGCTTACGTATAGTAACCTCATCAGCATTTTGTTCCTGCTTATCCTCGCCTTCATATTTGTTATCAAAACAACGCGTAATCAAAAAAGTATGATCGTGGTGGCGTTGATGATATATATCATCTCCATGGTCAAAATATCGCCGCAAAACGGAAAGTATCTCAACGAGGTTACCGCAAGTGCACTACGCGAAAACCGTGTTGAAAAAAGGGACCAAACAGCAGTGCAGGCTACAACAGCCAACCCGGACAAACAGCTTACGACCAGGGACGAGCAGAGGAGAAAATTTGCTCAAAACTACCTGGATAGCCTGAGCACCATAAAAGCCAGCCAGGAAAAATTAAGCAGCCTCGATAAAAAGATCAAAACCCTTCCGCTTACCGATGATGGCCGGTTGTACATTCCAGAACCCAATACCCATTTTGCCGAATTTTATAATATCGGCGAAATAACTCCCGACAGGCAACAATTAATTGACTGTATTGCTGCTCACCGGGCCCAGTTTCCGCTTTGCCGTGTTGAACCGTTCAGACCTACCCTGCCGGGGAAAATTACTGGTGCCATGCAAACCTATAATTATTTTACCGGTCACCCGCTGCAAAGCATTGTTGGTTTAGGCCCCGGAAATTTCTCATCTAAAATAGCTTTCAGAGCAGTTG
>NZ_DASVOB010000863.1:0-4067 GCF_036383575.1 Mucilaginibacter sp. | reverse complement strand
TGTTCGGGTCGAAATGGTAAGTATAATCTTCCATGAAAGCGTTACCGCCTGGCAAGCCTGCGCCCATTACTTTGAAAGCACGTACTAAGGCAGCAGTTTTCCAGTCGCCTTCACCGGCAAAACCATAGCCATCGGCCATTAAACGCTGTGAGGCAATACCCGGTAACTGGATCATGCCATGCAGATCTTCAAAAGTATCGCTGAAACCTTTGAAGCCGCCATCCTGTAAAAACTTGCGTAAACCAAGCTCGATTTTGGCAGCGTCATATACCGATTGATATCTTGCGCCGCCTTGTTTAAGATCGTCGGCCATAGTATAAGTAGCTTCGTACTCGTCAGTAAGGGCTTTAACCTCAGCATCGCTGATGCTATCAACAACAGCAACCAGATCACCAATGCCATAAGTATTTACAGCGAAACCAAATTTCAATTCAGCCTCAACTTTATCACCATCGGTAACAGCAACAAAGCGCATGTTATCACCAAAACGAACAAATTTAGCACCTTGCCAGTCATACCAGCCTGCGGCTGCACGGCTCCAGCTTTCAATGTCTTTCAACACTTCGCTGTCCTGCCAGTGGCCAACAACAACCTTACGGTTGATGCGCATACATGATACCATGAAACCAAACTCCCTGTCGCCGTGGGCGCTCTGGTTCAGGTTCATGAAATCCATATCAATTGAACTCCATGGAATATCGCGGTTATATTGAGTGTGCAGGTGCAGCATCGGTTTTTTAAGGATGCTTAAGCCACGGATCCACATTTTGGCAGGTGAAAAAGTATGCATCCAGGCAATAACACCGATACAGTTTTCGGCAACGTTAGCTTGCTGTAAGGTGTTATAAATTTCTTCGGTTGATTTAACAACAGGTTTGTATACCACGCGCACAGGGATATTGGCAGCACCGTCAATTCCTTTGGCTATTTCCTGCGAGTGCTCGGCAACTTTCTTCAGTGTTTCTTCCCCGTATAAATTCTGGCTCCCGGTAATGAACCATACTTCAAATGTTTTCAGATCGATCATTATAATTAATTATTGATTTTGCGAATTATTGATTTAGTGAATTGGTCTTAGTTTTTTGGAGACAGCCTAAATAATGCTGCACCGTGTTTATTTATTTTTTGCTGATAACCTGAGCTATACTGGCCAACATCCTGCTTTTTCCACAGGTCGCGCACAGTTACTTTACCTTTCAGGCCCAGGTCTTTAAAATTCAGGGCTACGGATTTGTCATCATCGCCGATGTTGAAAAAGGCGGCGTAAATATCCTTGCTGCCGGGGATCTGTGAGTACCAGATCATGGCGCCGTCCTTTTTATACAATTGCTTGGGGCTTGATCCTTTTTGGTTTACCGCAATTACCTCGTCATTGGTAAAAAGGTTCAACTCAAAATCGCGGTTTTCGGGCAGGTTGCCGCCTATCATTAGGGGCGAGCGGAAAATGCTCCAAAACGTCATGTGGGTATATTCTTCATCCTCGGTAAAGCGACTAAAACGCTCCTGACCTACCGGACCACGTTTGCTCAACTTACCGATCTGGATCATATCGCAATCTGGCCAGTGACCGGGGCCGCTTACGCCTTCCCAGCTTTTGGCATAATCAAACATATGCAGGATCTCTTTCCAGTTATCCCAAAAATCATCGGCCATACGCCACATATTGGCATATTTGGTAGCATGAGCGGCCTGTGCAACCGGGGTTTCGCCAGGCGAAAGACTTAACACAACCGGCCTGCCGCATTGTTGGATGGCTTTCTGGTAACCTTCAACCTCAGCATTGCTGTAGGGGCGCGAAAGGTCATCCACCTTAATAAAATCAACACCCCATGAGGCATAAAGCTCCAGCAGCGAGTTCAGGTATTCCTGTGCACCTGGCTTTTTCATATCCAGCCCGTACATGTGGTTCATCCATGGGCATTTTGAGTTGGTATCGGCCACCATATCGGCAGTGATGCCATTGGTTCCTTTTACCGGCGATTTTGACCAAACGGCCTGCCTTGGGATACCGCGCATAACGTGGATACCGAATTTTAAACCTTTGCTGTGGATATAATCGCCCAGCGGTTTAAAACCATTACCGCCAAAAGCCGAGGGGAATTTGGTAGGCTGAGGTGTAAGACGCCCCCATTTATCCATGGTAAGCCATGGCACATATGAGCCATCCTGTAAACGCAATTGGAATGGGTTGCCGATGTTACTGCCCGGAGGGTTATCGTACGACCATAAAAAATCCACAACTACATACTCCCAGCCATGTTGCTTGAGATGCTCTGCCATATAATCGGCATTAGCTTTTACTTCATCTTCATGTACTGCCGAACCAAAACAGTTATAACTGTTCCAGCCCATAGGCGGTGTAGCTGCTACCTGTGCCGATAACCGGGTGCAGGCGAAAAAACAA
Organism: Mucilaginibacter sp.; assembly: GCF_036383575.1. Classification (GTDB taxonomy): domain Bacteria; phylum Bacteroidota; class Bacteroidia; order Sphingobacteriales; family Sphingobacteriaceae; genus Mucilaginibacter. The sequence continues at coordinate 1,663 of NZ_DASVOB010000863.1, read as the reverse complement.
AGCAGCAGGAAAAACAGGTTTATTTTTTTCATCAGGTTTATTGTCCGTAATATGAATCAGGTCCGTGTTTGCGCTCGTAATGTTTTTTGATCAGCGCATCTTTTAAGCGTGGGGCGCTTTTGTCAATTTGCTCGGTGAGGTAGGCCATTTGGGCAACAGCCTCCAGCACGGCGCTGTTGTAAACCGCTTTTTCGGCAGTTTTGCCCCAGGTGAATGGCGCGTGGTTACCAACCAATACCATTTCAACCTCTTTATAATCCAGGCCTTTTTCTTCAAAGCATTCCATGATCTGGAAACCTGTTTGATACTCGTAGTTACCCTTGATCATTTCATCATTCATGGGAGGAGCACACGGTATATCAACCGTTAAATGATCGGCATGGGTAGTACCGAAGATGGGGATATCCCGTTGCGACTGCGCCCAGGCGGTTCCGTAGGTAGAGTGCGTGTGTACAATACCGTTGATACCTTCCCAATGTTTGTAAAGCACGGCGTGTGTTTTGGTATCGCTTGATGGGCGAAGATCACCTTCAACGGTATTGCCGTCAAAATCAACGATCACCATTTTCTCCGGCGAAAGGTCTTCATAAGGTACGCCGCTTGGTTTAATGGCGAACACGCCTAATTCCCTATCGGCAGCGCTTACGTTACCAAAGGTGAACAACACCAGGCCCAGTTTGGGCAGCTGCATGTTGGCATTATAGGCACTAAGCCTTATATGATCATACTTGCTCATTACTTTATTATGCGTTTTGCAGTTCAGGATTGTTTTTCAAAGCAACTTCGGCAGCTACAAACTTGCCCAGTACGCTGTATTGGTTATAGCGCTGCTGATATACTTCTTTCAGCGCGATGTTTGGTTCATATACCACGTCAAAACCGCGGCCCATAGCTGCCATAGCTTCCTCAACAGTTGGGTAGATGCCAGCTACCACAGCAGCAAACATGGCTGCACCCAAAGCACAGGTATGTTTAAACTGGTGAATACGGATAGGCATACCCAAGATGTCGGCCATCATTTGCATTACGAATGGTGACTTTTTAGCCACGCCGCCAATACCGATGATCCCTTTAACCGGGATCCCTTCACTGATAAAGCGGTCGACAATGCTTTTGGCACCAAAGCAGGTAGCCTCGGCCAATGCACGGAATACCCTTGGGGCATCGCTGCCTAAACCTAAACCGGTGATAGCACCTTTCAGTTCCTGGTTGGCATCAGGTGTACGGCGACCGTTAAACCAGTCGATAGCCAGCTCATTGCTTTCTTCTATGGGCAATAAAGCTGCCTGCCTGCTTAGTTCAGGGATGATCATTTCAGAAATTTCTTCCTTCAAAGCTTCGGCAGTAGCCGCATCAATTACCTGCGATTGTGAAAGCAGGTTATTTAATGGCCAGGCAAGGATGTTTTTAAACCAGGCATAAGTATCGCCAAAAGCCGACTGACCAGCTTCTAAACCTGCCATGCCCGGGATAACAGAGCCGTTAACCTGTCCGCAGATCCCACGTACCAGTTTACCTTCCATCTCTGATGACGGGGCTACTAAAATATCGCAGGTTGATGTGCCCATTACCTTGCTCTGGTGGTATGGTTCATTCTGGCCGCCAACTGCGCCCATGTGCGCGTAAAACGCGCCGGTACCTATAACTACATCGGTTGAGAGTC